>JBMTVD010000007.1:0-39427 GCA_049451035.1 Chthoniobacterales bacterium
TCGGCGAGGAAGTGACTGACGTGACCCGCGCGGGGGCGGACTGGATCCATTGCGACGTGATGGATGGTCATTTCGTCGACAACATCTCGTTCGGTTCGGCTTTTGTCGAGGCAGTGTCGCGGCATACCGATTTGCCGCTCGACGTGCACCTGATGATCACCGACCCCGACCGCTACCTCGACCGCTACCTGCCGGTGGCGCATTCGGTCAACATCCATCTCGAAGCCGACGCCGACGTGCCCGAGACACTCAAGCGCATCCGGGCCGACGGGAAAAAAGCCGGTTTGGCCATCAACCCGCACACGCCGATCGGATCCGTCGAGCCCTACCTTGGACAATTCGACATCCTGCTCGTCATGACCGTCGAACCCGGTTTCGGCGGCCAGCCCTTCATGGAGGACATGCTGCCGAAAATCCGCGCAGCGACCGAATTGCGCCGAGCGCGCGGGTTGCATTTTCCCATCACGGTGGACGGCGGGATCAATATCGAAACCGGCAAACAATGTCGTGAAGCCGGTGCAAATGTGATGGTGGCGGGCACTTCGGTGTTCCGCGCCAGGGACCGGGCGGCGGCCATCGCCGCCTTGCGTTGACTTCATTGGCTCGAGAGCCGAGGGCGACTTACTCCTTCGAGCAAGGCCAGCGCTTCGCCAGCCAGAAAAAGGGATCCGGTGACCACCGTCGGAAGCGATGCGGACTTTTCCAATGCTTCTTCCAACGGGGCCGAGCTAATCACGGGGAACGCGCAACCTTCCGCGGCGACGCGCAGCTCTTCCACAGGGGTCGCGCGCGCATTCTTGACCGGAACGAGGACGACTTCTTCGGCGACGGCCCGAAGGACGCGCAAAATCTGCACCGATTGCTTGTCATGCAGGGAGCCGAAGATGAGGCGGGCTTGGCGGGGGCCGAAAATCTCCCTCCAGCACGCGACCAAAGCTTCGGCAGCCGCGACATTGTGTGCGCCATCGATGACAAGACTTTCGCCCACGCGCTGAAAACGCCCGGGCCATGACACCGAGGCCAGTCCGCGCGTGCGGGCCGCGGCCTCCGGAGCCAAGCCGGCGGCCTCGAGTGCAGCCAGGGCCAAGGCGGCGTTCCACCTTTGGTGCGGGCCGGGTAGTCCGATCAACTCCGCGCAAGGCTCGCTGACAAAGCGCAGCGCGGAGCCCTCCGCGCGGGCCTTGGCCCGAAGCACCGCACGAACTTCCTCGACCTGCGGCGACGACACCACCGGGATGCCCGGCTTGATGATCCCGGCTTTCTCGGCGGCGATCGCCGCCGGCGTGGAACCGAGCCACTGCTGATGATCCATGCCGACCGGTGCGATGACCGACACCAGCGGCGTGACCACATTGGTCGCGTCGAGCCGCCCGCCCATCCCGGTTTCCCAAATGGCGACCCCGACGCCCGAGCGGTCAAACCACCACGCCGCCAGGACAGTGGCCAGTTCGAAGAAGGTCGGCTGGTGGTCCCAGTCCGCGGATGACGCCCGGAGCAAGCTCAGTCCTTCGGCAACCGCTTCGTCGGGAATCGGTGCACCACCGACGCGGATGCGCTCGGAGAAATCCACCAGGTGCGGCGAGGTGTACAAGCCCGGACGCATGCCGCCCTCGCGCAACACGGCATCGAGCATGGCGCAGACGCTCCCTTTGCCATTGGTGCCGGCCACATGGATGAAACTCATCCGGTCCTGCGGATCCCCGATCGCCGAGAGCAACCGTCGAGTATTCTCCAGCCCCAGCTTGATGCCGAAGGTCTGCGCGGCATAGAGCCACGCGAGCGCCTCGCGAAAGTTCACTTGCCCCGGCCGAAGAAATCGAGCAGATGCGAGAGCACGGAGCGCATGCTGCGGCGGGGCACGATCATGTCGACCAGACCGTGGTCCTGGAGAAATTCCGCGGTCTGGAAGCCCTTGGGCAACTCTTGGTGGGTGGTCTCGCGAATAACGCGCGGCCCGGCAAAGCCGATCATGCACTTCGGTTCGGCGATGATGATATCGCCGAGGGATGCGTAACTGGCCATGACGCCGGCGGTGGTCGGGTTGGTCAGCACGGAAATATAGGGCAAGCGGGCTTCGGCATGCCGCGCCAGCGCACCGCTCGTTTTGGCCATCTGCATGAGACTGAGCATGCCTTCATACATGCGCGCCCCGCCGGAAGCGGACACAATGATGACCGGGCGTTTCTTTTTGGTGCTGTGCTCGATGATGCGGGTGATTTTCTCGCCCACGACGGATCCCATGGTCGCGGCGATGAAATGGAAATCCATCACGGCAAGACCCGTGTCGCGGCCGTCGATCTTGCATTCGCCGGTGATGACGGCGTCTTTGAGACCGGTTTTTTTGCGATAGGTGTCCAGACGGTCTTTGTAAGTCGCCACCCCGCGGAACTTGAGCGAGTCGACCGATATCATGGCGGCATCGTGCTCCTTGAAAGAGCCCGGGTCGGCGAGGCTTCCGATCCGCTCGCGGGCACCCAGCGTGAGGTGGTGCTCGCACTTCGGGCAGACCTGCAGATTCTGCTCGAATTCGGCCTTGGTCACCACCTCGCCGCAGCCCGGACACTTGGTCCACAGGCCTTCCGGAACATTGCTCTTGCCGCGCGAACGGATTTTGAGCGCCGGCTTCTGGAAAATTCCCATGACCCTTTCTATCCGCGCGCCACGGTAATGACAATCACCGCGGAGGCCCCGGCGGCTTTGAGGACCCGGGCGCAGGCATCGGCCGTGGAACCGGTGGTCAGAACATCATCGACGAGGGCGAGGTTGCGTCCCGCCAAAGAAGCCCCCCGGCGGAGCGCGAACGCGCCCTCCAGGTTCTGGAAGCGTTCCTCCCGGTGGTAATGCGTTTGGGTGGCGGTATGGCGGATACGCCGCAGACCATGCTCCACCGGAAGCCGCAGGCGTTTGGCGACCACGGAGGCGAGCACGGCAGCCTGGTTGAACTCGCGCTCCCGCTCCCGTGCCGGATGCAGCGGCACGGGAACCAAGCCATCAATGCCGACCGAGCGGACGCGGGCATCGCCGAACCCCTCACGCAGCATCCGTCCAAGCAGGTGCCGCAGATGGGTCTGCTTGTTGTATTTGAAATTGTGGATGAGGTCGCGCACCGCACCCCGGCTGCGGTAAGCCGAAGTGGCGAAATCGAAGGCCAACTCCAAGTCGCCGCAATTCATGCATCGGAACCCGGGTTCCAACGCCCCGCCGAACGGCTGACTGCAGACCGAACAGCGCGCGCCTTCCAGCTTGACCCGGGAGCGGTGGCAACTGCGGCACAAGTACCCTCCGGTGCCGACCGGCGCTCCGCAGACCGCACAATGCCGCGGGTACAACAGGCCGGCCAAGGGCTCAATCAGCGCGCGGAACCGCCGGACGGAAAACATAAGCCAGATACAGCCTCACCAGCCATCCGGTGAGGACGAGTCCGGCCAGAGGCAGGAGACCGGTCGGTACCGCGCCACTCACCAAGCTCGGGCCCACCCAGGGCAACTGACCCGTTGCATCGGAGGCGGAGAGCTTGAGAAAAAGATTACCGGTCTGCACGCCGAGGATCCACCCGGCGTGCAGACCGATGGGCAGCCAGAGCGAGCGGGTACGGATTGCCGCCTGTCCCAGAATCCAACCGGCCACCAGCAAGCTGGCCAGACCGAAAGCCAAAACCGAAGGCGAGGGCCAGCTGTCGGCAAAACCAAACAGCCCGTTCAGCCCGCTCGACCATTCAACTGCCTCGGCCGGGAGACGGGTCTTGGCCGGCTTCAAAAAGTGGAGGACGGCAAACAAGACCGAGGAAACGACAACCGACGCCCGGGCGGACAAGCTCCACAAGCAGACACCCAAGACAACACCGCGGAACACGGCCTCCTCAATCAGCGAAACGGCACTCGCCGTAAGCAGTATTCTACCGATGCCGGCGACATCGGGATTCGGGCGCCACTCTGCGCAAGCGGTGAGCAAGGATGCGGCGGTAACAAGCGCGACACATGCGGTTGCAAGCAACACCCCCGTCACCACGTCCCGTAGCGCCACGGGGTTGCTTTGGAATCCCAGCTCAGACGGGCGACGCAAGCCGATCCACCTCAGGGCGGGCCAGAGCAACAGGAGCAAACTGACCTGCAGACAGCGCGAGAGGACGCGGTGGAAGGGAAACCCGGCCAACCAATCCGAGAAGCCGGACGCCGCCAAATTTTGCCCCAGCCAGTAGACGGGTGGCGCGACCAGCGAACCCGCCATCAGGGCCGCCGAGAGATAAACGAGAATTTTGAGGTAAGCGGGCATCTAAAAGTGAGCTTTCCACGGCAACTGGCGGGCCCGGCGTTGGCAAGCCTTTCTTCAGGAAGCACCAGAAGTGGACACCGGGAGACCGCGGCAGGGACAAGCAGACTACCGTTGCTGCATTCCTGCCCTGGCGGGGTTTGTCAGTCGGACCTCCACGGCCCCCGGCGCCGACTCAATCTAGCTTCCCCTGACACCGAGACAAGCCCGGTTGAGGCCGACGAACAGACGTGAAATAACAGCTTGTCTCTGTCGGAGCCTGCCGCTTACATAGTGCGCTCCCCACGCCGTACCCACCCGCTATGACCAAAGCCCTCCTTGCTGTCTGTGTTGCTCTATCCTTAGGTGCTGCGGTCCTTGGCTTTCTCAACCGCGGCACCCTCACGGCAACGCGCGACGAACTGGACAACAAGTCGGCGCAGCTGGCGACCACGCAGAAGCAACTCGAGGCAGCCAACAAGGATATCGAGGGCAAGAAAGAAGAGATCGCCACATTGACCTCCGAGAAAGAGCAACTTGTCGCCGAAGTGGGCGAGGTCAAAAGCAACCTGCAAAAGGCCCAAGAGGAACTCACCGCGGCCACAGAGAAGGCGACCACCTTGGAAACGGAGTTGAGCACGGTCAAGAGCGAGGGTGAGGCCAAAGACACCAAGATTGCCGAACTGGAAACACAGTTGGCCAATGTCGGAACAACGACAGCCGCCACGGTGGAGGGAGGCGCAGATCCCGCAGCACTGCAAACCGAATTGGATGAGGTCAAGACCCTCCTGGCCGCCGCCCAAGACCGCAACACGGGCCTCGAAGCCCAGATCGCCGAGTATAAAAGCAAAGAAACAGCTCGCCAAAAATCGCAGATGCGGCAAGGGATCCAAGGCACCATTCTGGCCGTCAACCAGGCGTGGAATTTCGTCGTGCTCAGCATCGGCGACCGCCAAGGCGTGGTGAACAACGCCGAGATGCTCGTGCAGCGGGGCAGCCAACTGCTGGGCAAAGTACGGGTCACCTCGGTGGAACCCTCCACCTCCATTGCCGACATCATTGTCCGCACGGTCCCGCGCGGATTCAGCGTCATGCCCGGGGACACGGTGATCTACCCGTCGCAACCAAGCAACTGATCCAGGCTCCCCGATGGCGCGCCGGCTTCTCAGTCTCCTGTTTTTGTGTCTGGTGTTGGTCCTGACGGGCTGCGAGACAACGGCACCCCCGCCATCGGAAGCCTCCCAGCGGGGACTCAGCACCCTACCGTGGAACCGCCCGGCCAAGTGGGAAGGCGGCGGCATGCTCGGCAGCCAGATGGGTGCCATGCGCGGCTACTGAGTGCCCGCGCAACCCCTGGACCGGGCCCTTGTCGTCAGGGGCGGAGCTCTGGGTGATTTCCTCCTGACCCTGCCGGTTCTTCGCGCATTGCGTGGTACTGCGGGGCACCTTGAACTCCTTGGCTATCCGAGCTTTGTGGAAGTCGCATCCTGTCGCGGGGTGATCGATGCCGGACGCTCGATCGAATACGGGCCGATGTCCGGGTTTTTTGCCCGGGGCTCCGTGCCGGATCCCCGGCTTCGCGACTACTTTGGCTCCTTCGACCTGGTGCTGAGCTATCTGTACGATCCCGATGGAGTCTTCGCGGAGAACCTCCGCGTCGCGGGAGTGAAGCGCTTTCTGCAAGGACCGCACAAACCCTCCGGAAACTCCCACGCCATCGAGGAACTCCTCACCCCTTTGCAACAGTTGGGCCTCAACACGATCGACCGGGGAGCGCTGCTTGGTCCGCCGAGGCTGGCGGCGCGGCGCGACCTCATCGCCCTTCATCCCGGTTCGGGAAGCAGGGCAAAGAATTGGCCGACGGCGAGCTGGCGCGGACTTGCCGACAAACTCCTCATCGCTTATCCGGATGCGCGGCTCGTGATCATCGGGGGCGAAGCCGATCGCCACGAGCTTGAGGCCCTCGATGCTCTTCGACGAAACCCGCGTGTCGAATTTTGGGAGAACCTGCCGCTCGTGGAGCTGGCGCGGCGATTGGAGGCAGACTGCGACGGGTACGTCGGGCATGACACCGGGGTCAGTCACCTCGCTGCCGAGCTGGGTCTCCCCTCGTTGCTTCTTTTCGGTCCCACGGATCCGGCCGTCTGGGCTCCACCATCCGGGTGCGTGGCGGTCCTGCGAGCACCCGGCAACGACCTCACGCGACTGGAGATCCCCCGGGTGCTGGCTGCGGTTGCCCGGCACATCACCTCGCACTGGCTTGCCCCGAATTGACGGAATCCGCACAATGTCGCCGCATGAAATTTCTCCCCCTGCTTTTCATCGCCGCCCTCACCATCCAGCAGGTTGCCGCGCAGGACGACCAAGCAGCTTGGGAAATACTCCAGGATGAATCGGCTGGCCTGACCGAGGGACTTCCCGAAAACGAACAAGAGGGCAAACAACTTCTCGCCGAGCGACTGCGCGCCCAAAGCGTGCGCTTCAAAGAATTCCTCGAACGATACCCCCGCAGTCCCTACCGCTGGGAAGCACGCATGGCCGTCATGCAACTCGCCAATTCCCTCGACATGCTGGAAGGGCGTGAACCCGATCTCGAAACACAGAGCAACGAGCTGCGCGCGATCGCGGACGACAGTGAGGCGCCGGAAAACATCCGCGCGGATGCCGGTTTGGTGCTCTTGCAGATTGCGTCGGCAAAATTCGACAAAGAACGAAGCGAGGCCGCTGCACGATCACTGAGCAGCGCCATCGCCAAGTTCCTCGAGACTCATCCGGACGACAATCGCGCTCCCGTGCTGAAACTCAGCGAAGCCCAGGCCCTGGAAACCTTCGACCCGGACCGCGCAAGAAAGCTCTACGAGCAGGCCGCAGAGGACGAAGACCATGAAATCGTCGAGGCGGCCCAAAGCGGGCTGGCCACGATGGAGATGCGCAGCAAGCCTCTTGAATTGGTCTTCACGGCGACAGACGGGCGCAAAGTGGACCTCGCCGAACTGCGCGGCAAGGTGGTGCTCATCGACTTCTGGGCCACTTGGTGTCCGCCCTGCGTGGAGGAGGTTCCGGGCGTGGTGGAGGCCAGTGAAAAATTCAAAGACCGGGGCTTCGAGATTGTCGGTATTTCCTTGGATCAGGACAAAGCCGCCCTGGAAAAGTTTATCGCGGAGAACAAAATGACCTGGCCACAGTTTTTCGACGGCAAAGGCTGGGATAACGAGCTGGCCAAGCGCTTCAACATCCAATCGGTCCCGACCATGTGGTTGCTGGATCGCGAGGGAAAACTGGCCGATCCGAACCCGCGCGGCCGCCTGGAACAGGCGATCCAAGCCGCCCTCGACCAGCAGCCCTGAGGATTGCTCAGGACTTTTTTGCGCGCGCTTTGGCTTTCCCCCGGGCGTGGCGCAGACGCCAGCGCTGCGGGGCTTTCACGATGTAGCCCGCGCAGTCTTCGGCACCGCAACGGCAAGGGTGGTCCCGGTAATGCTGGTAGTCGTAGTAGTAATCGTAGGAAAGCTCCTCGCCCGGCCGGATTTTGCGCATGGCAACAATCCAGACACGCCCCCGGGCAATCTGCGACTCGCAGTTGGGATCGCACGAGTGGTTGATATAGCGCGCGGTGTTCCAGAGCACGCTGCCGTCGATGTCCGTCTTGGCGTTGAGTTCGAAAATGTAAATACAACCGTCCCCGCCGCGCGCCGCGCGCTCCTGGCGCTTCAATTCGCGGCGCCAGCCCTCCGCCTTGGTGATGCGCTCCCCGGTGTACTCGATGATGCGTGTGCCACGGGGTATTTCCTTGGCCGCAAACATGCCGCGGCCGTGAATTTTCGAACCCTTGACCACCGCCCATTCACTGCGGGTTTTCGGCGTTCGGGGCTTGTTCTGCTTTTTTACGGACATAAGCGGCCCATCCTAGCAGGAACAACGGCCCGGCAAAAGCTTCTCCCGAACAACAAATGACATCGACTTGACGAGGTGCGTGGCCACTCTCTTGGGACGTGGAACATCGCGATGTCGTTGTCTTGGGCGGAGGTGCCGCGGGCCTGTTTTGCGCACTGACCGCGGGGGCGCGCGGCAAAGATGTGCTGGTCCTGGAGCACAACGACCGCGTCGGGAAAAAGATCGGTATTTCCGGGGGTGGACGCTGCAACTTCACCAACCTGCGCGCCTCGCCGGACAACTACCTGTCCTCGAACCCCGACTTTTGCCGGTCGGCTTTGGCCCGCTACCGGCCGGCGGATTTTCTCGCGCTGGTCGAAAGCCATGGCATCGCGTGGCACGAGAAAAAACTGGGGCAACTTTTTTGCGACGGCACTTCGCGCGACATCATCACCTTACTTCTCGAGGAATGCCGCCGCGCCCGCGCCGAGGTGCGCTGCGGCGTCCGCATCGATGAAGTTTCCAAACCGGAAACATTTCATCTCAAAACCGCCCGGGGCGATATCATGTGCCATGCGCTCGTCGTCGCCACCGGCGGACTGTCGTTCGCGAAACTGGGCGCCAGCGATCTCGGATACCGCGTTGCTCGACGATTCGGATTGAACCTCACCGAAATAAGGCCCGGTCTCGTGCCATTGACTTTCACGCCCCCGGAAAAAGCGGTTTACGGAGCGCTGAGCGGCGTGTCCCTGCCGGTCACCGCGCGGTGCGGCAAAATCTCTTTCGACGAGGCTGTGCTGATCACCCACCGCGGACTGAGTGGGCCGGCCATCCTGCAAATCTCCAACTTTTGGCGCGAGGGACAGTCGGTGGCCCTCGACTTGCTCCCCGGCCAAACGGGCGTCCCCTCGCCCGGCAAGGAAGCAGCCGCAGCCCAATTGTCGCGGTTTTGGCCGCAGAGGTTCGCCGAAACGTGGTGCACACAGAACACGCCGCCCAAAGCCGTCGCGCAATGGACCGCCTCGGAACGCGCAAGCGTCCAACAAAGCATCCACCACTGGTCGCCGCTTCTGGACAGCACCGAGGGCTTTCCCAAGGCCGAGGTTACGCTGGGCGGCGTTGACACGCGTGATCTGTCATCCAAGACAATGGAGTCCCGTGCCGTGTCCGGTCTTTATTTCATCGGCGAGATCGTCGATGTCACCGGATGGCTTGGCGGTTACAACTTCCAGTGGGCCTGGGCCAGTGCACACGCCGCCGGCTCGCATGTCTGATGGGGCCCGCCCGCAGCCGACCGGCCGTTATTCCCCGTCAATAATGACGATACCGAGCGACTTGGCCGAAAGGATGAGTTGCCGGGTGGAATCCTCGAGAGATGCCTCCAAGGCGGTCCGCAGATCCTGGTTATTCGGGTTGATCTCGAGCAGGCCGGCCAGCGCCGCCGCACGGGCGAGCGAAGCGCGGGTCAAAGCCGCCTGGACAGGCGACACTTCCTCGACAAGAAGTTGCAATGAGGGAGCAGTTTCTTCGGTGTCCGTGATCCCGGCATACAAGCTCATCACCGAGGAGAGTCTGGCGGCAATCTCCTCGCTTTGCTCCGGATCCGCCAACATTGCGGGCAGAACATCGCCGGTCATGGCGAGAGCTCCCTGAAAGAGGCGCGCCACGGCAGCTTCGGGGGAGGAGAGAAAAAACTTGCCCCGGAAGTTACCGACCGCGTCGTCCCTCCATGCTTCGGCCATGCCGCGCAGACCTGCTTCGAGTTCATCGATTTTGGCGGCGATGCTTTGCGCTTCGGCAAGAAGAAGGCCTCCCGTCTCGGCATTGATGGGACGCGAGAGAAGACTCTCCATTTTTTCGAGCGCCGTGTGCAATTCCGCCATGGATTCATCGCGGCCACCGGGCGCCCCAGCCCCCAAAGGATCCGGTTGTGCGTGCAATTCCGCAGCTGACTCAGGATCCACGAGGAACACGCTCGCCTCAGCCCGGCGGTAGGCGTCGGCCGCTTTGGACAAAGACTTCTTTGTGCTGGGCAGTTGCGCGGAGGCTTCGGACGGGGCAGCCAAAGCGCGGGACAACGAGCGGGCCGCCGAGGCTGACTCCTCCGCGGCTTGCGCGGTCGTGACCTCGAAAAAATCCGCGCTGGCATTCGCCACCTGCGCGGCGGCCGAAAGCGCCTCGACGGAAGAGACCGAGTCCACAGCCGCGCCGAAATCGACCAACGGCGTGGGAGACGGTGTCGGGGATGGCCTCGGCGTGGGGTCGCCGCCCTTGCCAACTTCCCACCGGCAACCGACCAGCAGAAAAACAAGCAGCAAGGGCGCATATTTTTCTGGCGCGCGCGACAACTTCAGAAGGGGGATCACCTTGCAAAGTTGAAGCCTCGTAAGCAGGCCCGTCAAAGGGAATCTCGCCCGCTCTCGATTTCCTTCAGATAAGGGGCGGCCAAACGGGACCCGGGGAGCGTGCGGGCCAGACGAAAAAGACGTCGGGCCTCCGCTTGGCGCCCCTGCCGCAAAAACTGAATGGCCAGGTATTCGTAGCCGCGCGCGTGATCCGGATCCAACGCAATGGCCCGCAGATGAATCGGCAAGGACTGCGCATAAAGCCCGCGGTAGTAAAGAGCCAGGGCCTGCTCGCGACGTGCGTAAGCAAAAAACGGCCGCTCGCGATTCGCCTCGCTGAAATAGGCGGCAGCCCGGGAGTACCATTCCAATCTCTCGGCGGGCGAAGACGCGGCATCGCCGAGCTGCCCGGCCGATTCTCCGGCCAGCACCAACAACCGCGCGTTCGCCGGTCGCAGCTTAAGCCCGTCGATGGATTGGTCCCAGGCCTCGCCCGGTTGCCCGGAGCAGAGCAGGTTCTCGGCGCGAAGCGCGCGAAATTCCGCCGGTCCCTCGCGCAAAACCAAAAATCCCAGCATGAGTCCCGGAACCATGGGCACACCGGCCAGCCACATCATCCACCACGGCACCGCGCGCGCTTCCCGCACGTCGCCGGGGCGGGCCGTCCCGGCCAACCAGCCGCCGCAGAGCGCGGCCAAGAGCGCGACCGCGGGAATATGCAGACTGTAGTCGAAAAATGCATGGACACCCACCGCCACCGCGGCACCGAAAGATCCCGCCGCCAGACCGAGCGACGTCGACTGCGGCAGCAGACCGGAGACCGGCATTTCGGCGGCCAAGCGCAGCGCGTTGCGCCAACCGGCCGCGACGTGGACCAGAAAGAACACCAGACCCAATCCCAATCCCACGGCTCCGTACTCGACAAGCAGCTGCAACCAGTCGTTGTGCGCGTGGACGGGTTTGGCCTCGAAACCGAGTCCGCGGTAGCGCAGCGAGAGTTGATCGAACATGTTCGCGCCCGCGCCCAACCAGGGATCCAGCGAAAGCATCGGGGGAACGGTGAAGGACCAGAGTTTTTCCCGGTATTCATCCAAACGGAGTTCGCCGAGTCGCAACCGCACCGAGAAACTCTCGGCCCCGGCCGCGAGAGCGAGAGCCACGGCGAGGATCACGAGCGAAAGAGCGCCGACGGTCAGCCAACCACGATGACTGTGGGCACCCCTCCGGATGACAAAAAAACTGAGCAACGCAAAGGCCGCGAGGCCGGCGGGGACACCGAGATAAGCCGAGCGTGAAAGACTGAGCGAAAGACCGACAAAGCCCGCGGCGGAAACCCAGAGCAGCAAAAGCTTGAGGGCGGGGCCGCCGCGGCCCCACACGAGCAACCCGAGCGCGAGAAAAGTGCCGATCTCGAGCGCCCCCGCCAAGGCCGTGCGGCTGGCGAATGTTCCCGAGAGCCAGCCCGCGCGCCAGCCCGCCGCATCGCCACGCGGCAGCGACATGTGGCGAGCCAAGTCGGGCCACGGATGAAACGGTGTTTCCGAAGCGAACTGCGCGACAGCCAACAACGACTGGAAAACCACCAGGGTGAAAATGACACCGAGCAGAAGCGCGCGCGGGCCGTTGGCCCGCAGTTGCCAGGCGACGGCCAGGTAAACGCAAAGAAAACCGAGCAGAAGCCAAGTGTCAGCCCGCGCGACATACGCGTCCGGCGCCTGCGCTTGTCGCCAAAAAAGATAGAACGCGAAGAGCGCGGTCGAACCGAAGCACCAAGCGCCGGGAGCATCGCGGACTCCCCGAAAGGCCAGGCCCGCAGCGACCGCCCCCGCAGCAACGAGAAAGTAGCCGGGCACGGTCAGGGCCGGGTACCACCACCCGCCCAGCAAGAACTGCGAAGCCACGAGGCCGGCTGCCAGAAACAGGGCTGCAGTCCAGTTGAAGATTCCGACAACCACCAGTCCGTAAGTTAAACACCGGGCGCGGCAGAGGAAGCGTTTTTCCCTCTGTCGGAAGCGAGAAATCCCTGCCGCCTCGCAAGAACTGGTTGCCACGGCCTAGGGCGGGTTGTTACTAGAACGGGAATGACAAGAGCCATCCTTCTCGTTGCGGCGGCTATGGTCGCCCTTTTGCCAGAAAGCGCATTCTCCCAAGACGGCAGCATGGTAGCCGGTCTGATACGCGTTGCCAAAGTCGAGGGGACGGCTTGGCAATCTCTCGCCGACAACGGCCAACGCGAACGCCTCAAAGAGGGGGACTTTGTACGCCAAGGAAACGGCATTGAAACAGCCACCGACGGACGCGTCCTGCTGCTTTTCCAAAACGGCTCCATCGTCCAGCTTCAGCCGGGAACACGATTCTCCATCGCCGAGTTCCTGATCGATCCCTTCGAGACGGAGCAGGTCGACTACCGGCAAGAAACCAAAGAACCCACCAAGTCGTCCACCCAACTCCAGGTCAAGGAAGGCACCATCAATGCGAAGATCCCGAAGCTGAGCCGTTCGTCGAGCTACAACATCGGCACTCCTTTCGGATCCGCCGGCATCCGCGGGACGGTTGTCACCGTGGCAGTGACCACCACATCGTCAACCTTTGTCGTCACGCAAGGCATGATTCAGGTGACCAAGGATGGCCAGACTTTCTGGGTTCAGGAAGGGGATCGCCAGCAAGCCGATGGCGACACCCGCACCGGGCGTGAAGGAACCCAAGAGGAGGAGACCATCATCATTTCCACGGAGGAAAACTATCAACCCCCGCAAGGCGAGGCCGAAGGCCTGGCCCAGCAAGGACGCCAGTTCGGAGAAAATGCCTCGCAATCGGTTCCGGACGCTCCTTTTCAAGGCGCTCCGGAACAAGGGGGAGGAAATGAAGGCGGTGGAACGGGTGGTGGAACCGGCGGCGGCACTGGCGGCGGTACGCCGCCCGCACTGCCCGGAGGCTTCGGCGGAGGCGGGGGCGGCGGAAATTCCGGGGGCGGCTCGATCTACAGCCGCTGAGGACATTTTCCTAAAGCTTGGTCAGGACATACGGGGAGACCTGGGTCCGACCCTCCCGCGCCAAGCTTTGGCAGCGGGCAGCCATCACCATGCAGGGGTTGGCCCGTCGAACCGACGGCTCATGCTCGGCCGCGGCCACGAAGGCCTGGGACGCCTGCGACCATTTCGCTGCACGATAAAGGGCGAGCGCGTGGTCATAGGCATGGATACGGGGCGCATGCAGACTGCGGGCCTCCTCGCCACGCCCGAGCAGTTGCCAAGCAACCACGGTGACGAGCTGTCCGGCCATGCTGATGTGATCCAATTCGCGGAAAATCAACGACGGGTCATCGCGCAGCGCCTGCTCGGCCGTTGATGCGGACACGAGGATTTCGACCCCGTAATGGGAGGCAGCCGTCTCCAGGCGCTGCGCGATGTTCACCGCCGTACCCATCATGGTGTAGTTGAAGCGCAGCGAGGAACCGATGTTGCCCACCACCGCCGGTCCCGTGTTGAGCCCGACGCGGGTGCGCATATCCAAAACCTCGGCGGGCAGCGGCCGGGCCTCTTCCGACCAGCGGCGGCGCAACGCTGCTTGCGCCTCGATCAGCGCCAGCGCGGCACGGCAGGCCGCAGCGGCGTGGTCGGGCCGTTGCAGCGGCGCGCCGAACATGGCAATGATCGCGTCTCCCACATACTTGTCGAGCGTCCCGCCGGCCTCGGTGATCGCCGCGGTTCCCTCCGCGAAATATTCGCTCATCACCGACACCAGTTCCGCGGGGGACAACCTCTCGGCGATCGAAGTGAAGGAGGCGACATCACTGAAAAACGCCGTGACTTCCACCTCCGCACCACCCGTCTGGGGCATGATGTCTTTTTCGACAATCTCGTCGACCACGGCCGAGGAGACATAGCTCCCGAAAAGGCTCTTGATGCGCCGCCGACGGTCTTCCTCGCGGGCCAACTGGGCGACAACAGCAACCAAGGCGCAGCAAACCGCGGCCCCGACCGGCGCGACGAGCGGGACGAGAAGATCGAAGCGCGCGAAGAGCACGAAAGCCGCGCCAATGTAGGCCGCGACCAAAAGAAGCGGCAGCCACCGACCCAGGGTGAATCCGCTCTGGTCGCCGGCCATGGCCAGCACAGCCACTCCCAGCCCGAGAAAGAAGATCAGCACGACATTGACCGGCAGCGCGGGGCGCTTGATGTAACGCCCGGCCACGATGGTTTTCAGCATGTTGCCGTGCACGGAGACGCGCGGCACGAGACCGGAGTTCATCGGCGCCGGTGAGGTGTCCTTGAGCAAAGGATCCGTCGGACCGACCAAAACAACAGCATCGCGAAACTCGGAAAAAAACGCCGCCGCGGCCTCCTTGTCCGGTGGATTTCCCTCCGCCATCGCCTGCGCGCACTGCAAAACGGTCGCGACGCCCGTCCGCGGGTTTTGCCCGGAGATCCAGGGCGAAAACCAGTTGACCTCGGTCATCTGCCGAAGCCAGAGAGGGATACGGGCCAGTTCTCGGCCGCCGTCGCGGATTGAGATCTCCTCGCTGCCGATTTCCGCGGCGCCGGCCGGGAGGCCGTAATGCAGCAAAGCCAGCTGCAACGACAGCGTGAGATACGTCTGGTGCTGGGTCGGCGCGAACATCGGAACATGCTGCACATCGTCATTGGGCACATCGATGAGCCCGACCCGACCCCACGACGGCCCGATCACGGGGAACTGCGGCAACTCCGGAAGGTCGGAGTCGTAAAGGTTGGTCCGACGGTCGAAAAGGAACGGGAAGCCGCTCCGGTTTCCCAGGACACCCAGCCCCGAACTGTAGCTCGCGGCCGCCACCACGGACCCGTGCTCACGGATGGCGCGGGCCAGAGCCAATGTCCCCTCCTCCGCCTCGGCCCGGCCGAGGTTCGGGAGGCCGGCCGAGGAGAACACGAAATCGAAACCGACGGCCCGGACGGCCCCGTGGCGGAAGAGAGCATCCGTGACCTCGGCGAAAATCCGGCGGTTCCAAGGCAAGTTGCCCAGCGCGTCGATCGATTCGGCGTCCACGTCGACATAAACGACCTTCAATGGCGTGGGAATCTCACCGCGGAAGGAAAACCGCGCGTCGATCGTCGGCCGCTCCAAAAATGAAAGAAATCCGTCGGCGCCAAGCAAACGAGCTCCATGCAGCCCGGGGACAACAGGCACCTGGGAAAGAAGACTCCATCCCGTGCAAAGACCCAGCAACACGGCTGGCAGCCAGACCGTGCGGACGAGTTTCCGCCAGTGCAAACGCGGGCTCAGGGGCATGCGGGCGTTATGCGCGCGGCGCTCCCGGCTGTCGATCACGAGTTTGGCCACCCGCGCGCGGCAGCTTCTTTGGTTGCCACGCGCGGAAGCATCCCTTAACCAACAGCGACTCCATTCGTCATGAGCAAACGTATCGCCCTCGTTTTTCCCGGCCAAGGCGCACAAACCGTCGGCATGGGCAAGGAACTGGCCTCCGCTTATCCGGTCGCCGCCGGACTTTTCCGCCAAGCGGATGAAATTCTCGGTTGGCCGCTGAGTCGGGTCTGCTGGGAAGGCCCCGAGGGAGAACTGACCAAGACCTCTGTCTGCCAACCCGCTCTCTACGTGCACGGACTGGCAGCCTTGGCCGTGGCACGGGAAAAACTCGGCGACTTTGCGGTCGCGGGCGCCGCAGGCCTTTCGCTCGGCGAATTCACCGCCCATGCGGCCGCCGGAACTTTCGATTTTGCCACCGGCTTGCGCCTCGTCGCCCGGCGCGGCCAGTTCATGCAGGAAGCCTGCGAAGCAACGCACGGCGGCATGGCCGCCATGATCGGCGCGGAGGAAAACGTGGTGCGCGACCTGGCCTCCCGAGCGGATATCGACGTGGCCAACATCAACTCCCCGGGGCAGATCGTCGTCTCCGGCGAAGCGGCCAAGGTGGCCGCGGCCGTCGGCCTCGCCAAGGACTGCGGCATCCGCAAAGCCGTCGAACTGAAGGTCGCGGGCGCTTTTCACTCGCGCCTCATGCAACCCGCTTACGAACGCCTGGGTGAAGCGCTCGCCGCGACCGAACTCAAACACCCCGTCTTCCCGGTCGTCTGCAATGTGGAAGGCCGTGCCGTGCACGAGGCCGACGACATCAGACGCACCCTCGCCGACCAGGTCACCGGCAGCGTTCGTTGGGCGGACTGCGTCACCCGCCTGCTGGATGATCTCGGCTGCGACACTTTCCTCGAACTCGGGCCCGGCACCACGTTGGCCGGCATGATTGCGCGCATCCGCAAGGGCACGCCTGTCTTTTCCGTCGGGACGGCCGAGGATGCGGCCGCACTGGCCCTCTGATCCCCCGCCGCGCATCGGATCTTCCTGAACCATGTTTCTGGCCGACGAGATCAGGCGCCTGAAAAAAGAGCGCAACGCCGTGATCCTCGCGCACAATTACCAAACGGCGGATATTCAGGAGGTGGCCGACCATGTCGGGGATTCGCTGGGATTGGCCTACCGGGCCGCCGAGACGAAAGCCGAGGTCATCGCGTTTTGCGGTGTCCACTTCATGGGAGAAACAGCCAAAATCGTGAACCCCGGCAAGACGGTGGTCATTCCCGACCTTCACGCGGGATGCTCCCTTTCCGATTCCTGTCCGGCGGAAAAGCTCGACAGCCACCTGCGAGAGCACGCGGACAAAGATTACTACGTTGTTGCCTACATCAACTGCTCCGCCGGGGTGAAGGCGCTGGCCGATGTCATCTGCACGAGCGGCAACGCGGTCAAAATCGTCGAAAGCGTCCCCTCCGGCCGCAACATTCTTTTCGTACCCGACGAAAATCTCGGCTCGTGGGTCATGGAACAAACAGGGCGACCCATGGCCCTGTGGAAAGGCAACTGCTATGTCCATGTGGAGTTCACGCGCCAAAGCATCGAAAAAATCCGCTTGGAACACCCCGGCGCTCCGGTGGTTGCCCACCCCGAGTGCACACATGCCGTGCGCGTGCTGGCCGACGAGGTGTGCTCGACCGAGAAGATGGTCGGTTACTGCAACAACTCTCCCGCCGACGCCTTCATCATCGTCACCGAGTCCGGCATGCTGCACCGACTGCGGCGCGAAATTCCCGGCAAGACGTTCATTCCGGGTCCGACCGACCACTGCGCCTGCGCCGATTGCCGCTACATGAAATTGAACACCATGGAAAAACTGCGCGACTGCCTGCGCGATCTCTCTCCGCAGATCCTCATCCCCGAGGAACTCCGAGCCCGCGCCGAAATTCCGATCCGCCGGATGCTGGACCTGAGCGCACAATGATTTAGCGGTTCTCGTTTCTCTGCATTTTCGGTGCTTCTGGATTTCTTCCGGAAAGATGGTAAATTTTTCTGTTTATGTCGCCCGGGCATTTCCCCCGCAATTTTCATGCCGTTTGGGTTCTCGTGGTGGGATGGAGCCTGATCTGTTCCGCCGCAGGCCAAGGGGTGACGGAAGCCTCGGGGACGGTTCGCCTCGAGGCGGAAAATTTCAGCGGCAGTATCGCGCGTACGATCAACGACCCGAGCAACGGGAGTTTGCAGTATGCGTGGCAGACCTCGGCGGCTATCGGAGGATTCGGCGGCACAGGGCTCGTCCAAGTGCTTCCCAACAACGGCACCTCGGTCGCGACAAATTGGACCACGTCTTCGCCGGAACTGCGTTACACGGTCAACTTCAGCAACGCGGGCACCTACTACGTGTGGTTGCGGGGTTACGCGGAGACGGCGGAGAACGTTGCCGTCTACGTCGGGCTCGATGGAGCAAGCCCGGCCCAAGCCCAGATCACCTTGCCGCGCACCGGCACGTGGTCGTGGTCCAACGGCACCGATGGCGCCGTGGTGGCGATCACGGTGCCGGCGCCCGGGGAACACACGCTCAATCTCTGGATGGCCGACTCCGGGTTCGCCCTCGACCGCCTCGTCCTCACGCTCAATGCCAACTATGCGCCGGAATACGCGGCCGGCTATTGGCGCAACCAGAGCATCTACCAGATCATCACCGACCGCTTTTTCGACGGCGACCCGTCGAACAACAACTTCTACGGGGGAGCCGACGGCTCGGCGGGCAACAAAACACACGGCGGCGACTGGGCGGGGGTGGAACGGAAGCTCGATTACATCAAGGCGCTGGGCGCCACGGCCATCTGGCTCTCGCCGGTGCTGAAAAACGGCGCGGGGGATTTCGATTACCACGGCTACGCGACGACCGACTTTTACAATGTCGATCCGCGCTTCGGTTCCTTGCAGGACTTGCAAAGGCTGGTCGCCGAGGCCCACCGCCGCGGGATTCTGGTCATCAATGACGTGGTGGTGAACCACGGGTCGACTTGGGTGGACAGCGCCGACTCCGGTTTCGCCAACTTTGTCTATCCGCCAGCGGGCTACAACTTGCGCTACAACTCCGGCGGACGCCAATACGCCCCGCCGTTCGACAACGCTTCGATCTCTGCGGCCTTCGGCAACACGAATCTGGCGAATATTTTCCACAACAACGGCGGCACGCAGAATTGGACCGACGCCGTGCAGGTCGAGTTGGGTGAACTGGCATCGTTGGACGACTTCAGGACCGAGTCGTCCTACGTGCGGGCCAGGATGAAGGAAATCTGGTCCTACTGGATGAACACCGTGGGCTTCGATGCCTTCCGCATCGACACGGTCAAGCATGTCGAGATGGGCTTCTGGGACGAATGGTCCCCGGCCATCCGCGCGGCGGCGCAGGCCGCCGACAAGCCGAACTTTTTCCAGTTCGGCGAGGTCTTCGATGGTTCCGACAGCAAGGTGGGTTCGTACACCGGCTCCAAGTCGGGCGGGAACTACAAGATGGAGAGCGTGCTGGACTATCCGCTCTACTACCAGATCGGCAGCGTCTTCGCCACGGCCACGGGCAACACCGGCCAGCTCGAAAACCGCTACAATGCCCTGAACACGACGAACTACGATGCTTCGGCGCTGGAGTCTCTCGTGCTCAATCTGGACAACCACGACAACCCGCGCTTCCTCAATGCCGCGGGCAGCACGCCGGAGCGTCTCGAACTGGCCCTCGTCTTCCTTTACACTTCCCGCGGGATCCCGAGCCTCTACTACGGCACGGAGCAGGATTTCAACGGCGGTGGCGATCCCCAGTGCCGCGAAGACATGTTCGACGGAGCCTTCGAGCAGGGCCCGTCGCTCGGGGACAACTTCAACATGACCCATCCGCGCTTCAGGCTGGTGGCCAAATTGAACAACTTCCGGCGCCTCTACCCGGCGCTGCGCACCGGATCGCACAATAACCTTTGGTCCAACTGGACGGCACCGGGGCTCTTCGCCTACGCCCGCCGCCTCGGCAACGAGGAGGTCTACGTGGTCTTCAACACCGCAACCTCCGCGCAAAACATCGCGGCGCGTCCCACCCTGCACCCCGAAGGAACGCTCCTGGTCAACATTCTGGACCCGTCGGAAACGGTCACCGTGACGGCCGGTGTGGATGGCATTCCGGCAATGACCATACCGGCCACTTCGGCCAAGATGTTTGTGGCGCAGAACCAGTGGCAGGCGCTTGATCCGGTGGTGGCCTCGGTGACTCCTTCGCATGATGCCACCGGGATTTCACCCGGCACGGAAATCTCGGTGACTTTCGAACGGGCCATGAACACGTCCGCCGTGGAGGAGGCCTTCAGCACGTTGCCGCCGACCACAGGTGTTTTTTCGTGGGACGCTGAAAACACGACGATGACCTACACGCCATCCTCGGTGCTGGCCGGCAACACCGTTTACGCGGTTCGCCTTGCGGACACGGCGACGGCCGCCGACGGCTCCGCCCTCCACGCGGCCTTCGAATCGCGCTTTACCACGGACGCGGCGGTGGCGGTGGCGCGCCCGTCGGTCAACTCCACCGGCAGCGGAGGCATCACCGACACGACCGCGGCTGTGCAGGCCACCGTGACCCCGAACGGCGCGGCCACCTCGGTGTCATTCGAATACGGGACCACAACCGCGTACGGGGGAACAACGTCGCCGCAGTCGATCGGCGACGGCAACTCCCCGGTCTCGGTCGGGGCGGCTTTGACCGGTCTGGCGCGTGGCACGAAATACCACTTCCGCGTGGTTGCCACGAATGCGGAGGGAACCACGCTGGGTCCGGATGCGGAATTCACCACCACCAGCCCGCAACCGCTGGTGACGACCACCGAGGCCGGTTTTGTCGAGCCCTACACCACGAGTCTCAACGGCACGGTGGATCCGAACGGTCTGCCGACGTCGATCTTCTTCGAATACGGCGACCGCACGGACAACTTGGACCAGATGACGGCACCGGAGGATGTGGGGAGCAGTGAAGGTGTGGTTCCCAAGTGGGCTTCGATCGCGGGTTTGCAGCCCGACACCACGTATTTCTTCCGCATTGTCGCGGTGAGCGGCGAGCAGCGGGTGGAGGGCTCCGTGCTCTCCTTCCACACCAAGCCGGTCAAGCCGACGGTGCTGGCCTCGTCCGTGAGCGACATCAATACCGCGACGGCCAACCTCGCGGCGACGGTTGATCCCAATGGCACCGACTCGACGGTGTGGTTCGAATACGGCCCCGACACGAACTACGGCACCGCGACCGACGCGCAGAGCGCCCCGGCCGCAGGCGGCGCGGCGGCCTTCACCGCAAACCTTACCGGCTTGGTTTTCGGCGAGACTTACCATTACCGCACGGTGGCGCAAAACAGCTTCGGGACAACCTACGGACCGGATGGCACATTCACCACCGGCTTTCCGGCCCCGACCGCGGTGACCGGTGAAGCGGCAGCCACCTCTTCGACGGCCAATGTGGCCGGCGTGGTGAATCCCAACGGTCCCGAGACGGTCTACTGGTTCGAATACGGGACCAGCGACTCTTACGGACTGACCACGCAGGCGGGCGCGGCCGATGATGCGGAGAATTACACGACCTTCGGTTACTCCTCGGGCAGTTCGGGGGCGACGGCCACGCAGAATTTCGGCGAGGGCTTCGGATCCTTCACCAGTTATGCCCGCACGAGTTCCAGCCGGGGCGGCATCCGCCTGGTTGACGCCGGCAGCGCCAACGGCACGGCCGGGCGGCAGATCGACGGCAACAATTCATTCGGCATTTTCGCCGGGACTTCAACCTCGCGCGGCACGCATTCCGGCCACCGTTCGCTGACCTCGGCCCGCCAGTCCGGCCAGGTACGCTTCACCGTGCGCTTCGATATCAGCAACGAAACGGGCTTCACCGGCATCAACCTGAAGTCGGCGGCCGGCTCCAGCTTCGGCGCCAACGAATTGCTGTCCATTGGCATGGCGCCCGCGGGCAACGGCGTGGGCGGCAACACGGCGCTGATGGTGACCGACGCGGACGGGCAGCGGAACATCGAGCTGGGCGCGGAAAGTCGCGGCGCGCTCATCGATGTGCGGGTCGATTTCGACACGCGCACGGGCACTTACTCGTGCGGCATCAAGTACCGCGACAACAGCGACTACACGTCGATCTCGGGGAATCTCAAGTTGTCCGGAGAGACGGTCAACCTCACCACGCTGGGCTACATCAACGGCAACAACACCGGGAACAATGCGCAGCACATGATCCTCGACGCACTGGAGGTCAGTTCCGCCGCCCCGGCGGGCAGCGGCATCGGGGAGATTCCGGTCGACGCGGACCTGGCCGGTCTCTCGGCCGATACCGTCTATCACTACCGCGTGGCGGCCTCGAGCGCGATCGGGACCTCCTACGGCAACGACGCCACGTTCGCCACCGGCGCGGATCTTGCGGTCAACAAAACGCACAGTGGTGACATGGCACAGGGAGGAACCGGCGAATTCACCCTGACGGTGGCAAACGGGGGCGGGCAGCCCAGCAGCGGAACAGTCTCCGTGACCGAGCAACCGCCTGCGGGAATGACGGTGACTTCGATGGGCGGCCCGGGTTGGACCTTCGATGCGAACAGCCTCACGGTCACGCGCTCCGACAGTCTCGCCGCGGGGGATACTTATCCGCCGGTCACGGTATCGGTGTCGCTGGCACCCGATGCCGCGGCGATGTTGACCAACATTGCGACCGTCAGCGGCGGGGGCGACGTCAATACCGCAAACAATGCGGCCGGAGATGCGGTGCCCGTCGAGGCGGCCGCGGGTCCCTCGATCGAATCGTGGCGCCAGACCCACTTCGGTACCACGAACAACAGCGGGCCCGCTGCGGATGACCATATCTTCACCGCGGACGGACTGGCCAACCTCCTCAAATACGCCCTCGGGCTGGTTCCGACGAATGTGGCGACCGCCACCGACAAACCCGCCCTCGACAACTTCCCCCCGCTGCGCCTCAAGTTCCGGCGGGCCAAAGACGCCGACGACGTGGTGATCGCCGTCGAGGCGACGGATGGCATGACCAATGCGTGGACCAATATCTGGACCAGCACGACGAACGCCTACGGCGGCGGGGCGGAACCCTTTGAAGAAGTCACTGTCGAGGACCGGGCAACCAATGCGCTCCAGCGCTACTTGCGCCTTAAAGTGACGCGTCCATGATCCTCGCCCGCCGCCCAGTTGGCCCTGATCTTGCTTCTAAAGCGCCGCAGGGGAGGCGTCCCCACTATCTTTGCTGTGAAAAATAAGCCGACACACGGGTTACCGCGGCTCATTAGGTCGCTCTGTTTACTACTGTGCGCGGCCACTCCGGCGGTTTTTGCGCAGGAAGAGACTCACTCTGGCAATGGCACCGGGGTCAAACCCGCCGCGGCGGAACCGTGTCACGCTTGCTTCGGTACCGGAAGCCAATGCGCGATTTGTCCCCGGCCCTTGGCCCCGGGAGGAGGTCCTTGGTCTTGGCAAGCCGCGACGGTGGCGCGGCGCGAAGCCCGCAGGGTTGCGGACAGGCCGGAAATCACACCGCTGCGTGTGCTCGCGGTTGCGCCGACCGCGGCTGTCATTCCCGGCGCGCAACACTCCTCCTCAAAGGGGGGCGCAGGGTTTCCGCGCGCCGAGAGCCAGGTGATCAGTAGTGTTGCCGCGGGGGGATCAAGCTTCGACATCGGCGCTTTTCTCGGTGCCGGGCGCTATTACTCGAACGGGGTGACAGGCCAGGGCACCAAGACGGCCAATCTCGAGGCCGGCCATATTTGGAACGGCCACGAAACATTGCAGCACGTGACCAACTATTTGGCCTCCTCGAGCACGTGGAGCAATGGCAACACCGCCGCCCTCTACGACCGCCATGCCACTTGGGTCGGCATGGTCATCGGGGGCCGGCAGACCACCAACGGTACGGTAAAGCAGCAAGGAATAGCCTACGGTACCGACCTGTTGAGCCGCGCCATCGCAACCAGCTGGTCAAGTCCTGCTTATGCTTTGAGTTTCGGGGTCTCCACCGCAACCTACCGCGCCGCTTTCACCAACTCCTTTGCCCAAGCCGATGTGATCAACTCGAGCTATGGATTCTCCGACCCGAGCGGCAGCAATGTGCTGACCATGTTCAGCGACGCGATCGCCGCGGCCAACCGCACCAAGACCTACGTCGTGTCGGCCGGCAACTCGGGATCCGGAACGAACACCGTCGGCTCGCCCGGTGCGGGCTACAACGCCATCACGGTCGGCGCCCTGGGCAGCGCCAACAGCTACAACAGCGTGGCCAGTTTCAGCAGCCGCGCGCCGCAGGACTTCCTGACCTACACCGGTTCGACCACCAACACCGCGAGCGTGATCGCGGGAGCGCGAGCGGCGGTCGACATCTCCGCCCCGGGTACAAGCATCCAGAGCGCATATTTCGGCGGCCAAAGCGGCGGGAACAACTCCACGCTCACGGGTTCGACCGGATGGGCCACCAACGCCACCACCTACTCAACGGTGGACGGCACCAGTTTCTCCGCCCCCCTCGTGGCCGGGGGTGTGGCCTTGATGGCCAGTGCGGCCAAATCCTTGCCGACGCTGTCCAACAATACCGAGGCGCGGCAAAGCGTGGTGCTCAAGTCCGTTCTCCTCACCGCCGCGGACAAAACCAGCGGTTGGTCGAACGGGCAAGGAACGACGAATGGAGTCATCACCACATCACAGTCCCTTGACTGGGCCGTCGGTGCGGGCCGGATGAACCTCGACCGCACCTTCGATTTGCAGGTCAACGGGCAGACCGGCGTGACCGGCACGAACACGGGAAACCTCGGGGCGGTGTTCGCTTCGGGTTGGGATTACGGCGCGGCCCAGCGCGGCGCCACCAACGAATATACTTTCGACGGCCGCCTGCTCGGAGGTTCGACGTTCACTACCACGCTCAGCTGGCTGCGCGAGCGGACTTACAGTTTGGCGGGCGGCTCCAGTTTCACCGCCCGCGACCAAGCGCAGGCCGACCTCAATCTTTCGCTCTGGCAGCTCGGGGTCGACAACTCCTTCGAAAACTTGGTGGCGGAGTCGGTGAGCCTTTACAACGTGGTTGAGCATCTGTCGTTCGCCCTGCCGGCCAGCGGGTATTACGGACTGAGGGTGACCTACGCGGCGAACACCTTCGACCTCACGGCCGGCCAGACCTGGGGCACCGGAAGCAACCTGCAGACCTACGGGGTGGCGTGGTCGGGCACGAGCCTGGCCGGGGATCAGGTCGCCTTTCAAATGCAGACGAACAACCTGAACGCCGTGCGCCTCGAGAGAAACTCCCTGCCTCCCTACACCGGGGTGATCAACAACGGAACCAACGAGGTGCAACTGTATGCCAATGGCGGGGGTTTCGGGAACACCCCCGGGGCCGCGGGCTTCCAGACTTTCACCACCTCCGGCGACGGCAACACCGGAACGGCGCGTCCGCTCCAACCCGGCGACACCTTCACCATCACGGCTTTTACCGGTGCCAACGCCTCGGCCGGCGGCCGGATGGGCATTTCTTTCCGCGACAGCACCGATTACACCGACTTTTTCTCCTCGACCGACGCGGCCACGGAAATGCGGCTGCAGTTGGACAACAGCGGGAATTGGAAAATTTACGAAGGCGACACGGAAAGGATGTCCTCCGGATCCGGTCCCGGCGCCGACCGGACGCTGGTCGTCAAAATCACAAGCTCCACGACCTTCGACGCGCAGATCGGGGGCACTTGGTATTACAACTTCAGCATGGGAGCCGGCGGCGGTCTCATCGACAGCCTCGCCCTGTACAGCTACGGCGATTCGAACCCCGACATTTACTGGAAGAATGGCCTGCTCGAGGACAGCGGCACGGTGGAACTCGGCTATGCCTTGGGCAGCGCCAATTCCCGGAGCTACGCCGGAAACGTTTTCACCCCCGGAGAGATCACCGACGGCCTGGCGGCGACGAGCAATGTCACGGTGCGGACGAATTCCGTTTTTGTCGGCGGCGACGCCGGATCACAAGTCAATCTGGTCAACTCCAACACTTTCACCGGCGGTCTGACCATCAACGCGAATGCCACGCTGGAAGCCCAGCACGCCCACGCCCTCGGCGCAACCAACACGGGATCCACGGTGTCATCAGGCGGCACACTCAAGCTTTACAGCATTGCGGGTATTTCTTTCGCCCACGAGGCTCTTCTGCTTTACGGCACCGGCGTGGGCGCGACCAATGGCGCGCTGCGCAACGTGGGCGGCAACAATGTGTGGAACGGAGCCATCACACTCGGGTCGAGCGTCCGGATCAACGCCGATACCACCGGCGGCGCCGGTTCCCTGACGCTGGCGGGCAGCGTGGACGGCGGAAACAACACCCTTTACGTGGGCGCCGCCGGGGGCACCAACGGAGGCAACGTCACCATTGCGGGGACGATCGGCGGCGGCGGCGGCCTCGATTCCGGCGTAGTCACCTCGCTTTACAAGGACGGCGCCGGCACGCTGACGCTCAGCGGGGCCAACAACTTCACCGGCGCGACGCGCATAGCAACCGGTACGCTCTCGCTGTCGGCCACGGGCGGGAACGCCGCGCTCGGTTCCACCGCCGCCGTCCGCGTGGACACCGGCGCGACGCTTCTCCTCTCGGCTTCCTCGCAACTCTCGGATGCAGCCTCCATCACTTTGTCGGGCGGCACGATCGCCCGCGCCGGCGGCGTGGATGAGGTGTTCGGGAACCTCAACCTGACCACTTCTTCCTTTCTCGACTATGGCTCCGGCGAGGCCGGAAGCCTCCGCTTCGGCACGTATTCGCCAAGCGCGTTGCTCACCGTGCAAAACTTTTTTGCGGGCAACAAATTGCAATTCGCCTCCACGCTGTCGGGGGCCCAATTGGCCGACCCTTCGCTTTTTTCCTTCAGCAACAGCTTCACGACCGGCACGGAGGGCGGCTTCTTCACCATCACCGCGATTCCCGAACCATCCGCATCTTTCGCGGCGGCTGCCCTGTTGGCCATGATGCTTTGGTCCATGCGCCGGTCGCGGAAAGAGAGACTTGCCCGCGTGTGAACTGAGCACGCTGCAGAAGCTCAAAGGAAAGGGCGTCCCGCGGGACGCCCTTTCGTGAATGAGATGGTCGGTTGTTTAGTATCCGCCGCGGTCGCCGCGATCACGGTCGCGGTATCCGCCGCCACCACCGCCGCGATAGCCACCACCGCCGCCGCGGCCTCCGCCGCCACCGCGATAGCCACCACCGCCGCCGCCACGATAGCCGCCGCCACCGCCGCCTGGCGGACGATCTTCACGCGGGCGCGCTTCGTTGACTTGGATGGTGCGGCCGTCCATATCCTGGCCGTGGAATTTGCTGACGGCCGCGTTGGCCTCCTCGTCACTGGAGAAAGTGACGAAGCCGAATCCGCGGGAACGGCCGGTCTGACGGTCGACGGCAATCATGACGTCGGTCACGGTGCCACATTGTCCGAATGCCTCGCGCAGCGAGTCTTCGGTGGTGCTGAAGGGGAGATTCCCCACATAGAGTTTGTTACCCATACTGTTGTGTTTTCGTTGTGTTTATCTGCCAGGCTCCAAGCCGTCCGGTGCCTGCGCAGAATCCCACGAACGTATACTCAACCCGGGGGGCGCTTTCTGACCTGAACTTGTCGACTGTCACTGGCGAAGGTGGCTTGAACCGGCCAAAGCGCAAGCGAAATCGGCCCCACTCAAGGGGTGTGGGTGACTTTGAAGCGGACGAATTTGCGGTCCCCCGTCGACGGGACCCGGACCACTTTGCGGACGCACCCCTCGGGGAGGTTGGACTGGTCGTCGTCATCCGTCATCTCGACGTCGGCGGCCGACCAAGTCCCGCCGAGGTCCGGGGCGGCTTCGGCCGAGACTTCGAAGGAGGAATCACCCGTCCGCACCACAGCTTTCAGGATCAGATGGGTGCCGCTCCGTGAAACCGTCATGGGTTCGCCCGCTGCCCCGGGCCCGCTGCCTCCGCCCAAGGCGTAATCGAGAAGGGTTCGGTCGGTGGCGGCCTGCCCGCCGAGCCAGTCTCCGTAGGCGCCGCTCGCAGAGGTGCGGGTAACTTCGGCCGTGGCGGTGACTGTTCGCTGGCCCGTTGTCGCAACGGTGTGCGACATCGCGCCGATGTAGACGTTCCTTTCGGTGTCGGGGCCGGCGTTCTCGTTGAAGAACTCGACCCACGCGATGGGGTCGCCGGCCGCGAGCGTGCCGCTGAATTCGCCGGCGCCGGTGTTGAAAGTGTAGGCGTCACCGGCGCCGAGGGTCAGGTTCAAGTTAAGACCGTTTTCGGTGTAGGCGATCGCGGTGGCACGGTTGCTTTGCGCGTCGACGACGCGGTAGTTGCTTTCGCCGCCGATGAAATAAAAACGGAAGCGTACGTCGCCACTGGCATCACGGAGTTCGAGTCCGACCTGTGACGCGTTGTCCATCCAGTTGTTGTCAAACCTCACATTGAAGCTGTCGCCGGCCTTCATCGGCGTAGCAAAGGGCCGGGTGAGGGCGGCCCGCCCGCCCGTGTTGGCCCACAGACCGAAGCCTTTGGCCGTACCGACATTCATGTTGGCCGCGTTGTCCGCGAGGAAGCTGCCGGCATTGCCGGTGTGGTCGAAATACCAGTCCCCGAAGCCGCCGCCCTGGCCCGGGCCGGCCTCGAAGGTCACGTAATTCATGGGCGTGTCGATGTAGATCTGCTCATCGGCGGTCGGAATGATGCCGGAAAAGGTCACGGTATTGAGACCCGCGGCGAGCGCGATTTCGGCCGACCAATCCCAACCGGTGGCAACATCGCCGCCCGGGAAGCCAATGTTGCCGGAGCCGCCGGCGGAGTTGGACCACGAAAGGCCCGCGGTGAAAGCTTCACCGGCTCGACCGGCAAAAAGGTAGTTCGAACCGACCGTCGAGAGCGCACCGACGGGATCGAGCACGAGCAACTCATCGGAAAGGAGCGGATTCGAAAGCGTCGTAACCGACAGCGGCCCGGAGGCGCCGGAATCTCCGATCACATTGTTGGCTTTGACCGTGTAGACATAGGTGGTCTTGGGTGTGACATCGGTGTCGACATAGGTCGTGTCGCCCAAGCTGGCGATTTGCACGCCGTCGCGGAAGATCTTGTAGCTGCTGGCGGTGACGGCGGCCGTCCAACTGAACGTGATGCCGTCGTTCGTGACTTGGTCCGCCATCAGGCCGGTCGGAGCCGGCGGCGCCTCGGTCGGGGGGTTGTCGTTCACCTCGAGATTCCAGTTCCCGCCGCCATTGTTGTCCCAAGTCCCGGAGTTGTTGTTGAAGACGAAACGCACGACCGTGGCGTCGGTCGGCACGGTATAAGTGTATTTCCAGTTGGACCCGTCCTCGGTCATGGCCACGCCCGGCACCGCCGTCCAGTTGGCCGTGACATTCTCGTTGTAGCCGTGGTGGATGTTGACCACGGCAGCCGAAGCGAGATTGCGGCCGGCGGGATTGTAGTAAACGGTGACGTCCTGTCCGGCCACCGGGGTGAAAGGCTCCGTCCACACCGGACCGGTGGGAGCTTCGCAATCGCGGATGGAAACGGACCAATTCTGCCCGTTGCGGCTGTCGATGACGGGACCGCTCTCGAACCACACCGTGGCGCTCGACGCGTTGTCGGGCGAGGAAATGGTGTAGGTCCACACGTTGGGCAACGTGGTGCTCATTTCGTGAGACGTCCAAGTCGCGCCATTGTCGAAACTGATCTGCATGGTGACGGGCGTGAGGCCCTCGAGCGGGCCGTTGGTCGCCGTGTAGGTGACGGTGATCGGTTCGCAATCGCTGGGGTTGGGCGAGAATTGGACTCCCGAAGAAGGCGTTTCGCCGTCGTCGGCCACCCAGACATGCTGGATTTCCGATTTGCTCACGTTGCCCAGCGCGTCGGTCGACTCGATGTAGTAGTCGAGCAGTTTGTCGCGGAAATTCGGCAGCGAAATGTCGTCGATTTTGGCGAAGTAGTAATCCGCGATGACCGGATCGGCCCAAAAGGCGGGATCGAAAACGAAGTAGTCGATCTGACCGTTGGCGGCGGCGGCGTTGAGCGCCGTGCGGGTTTTGGGCAAAACACGCTTGGTCATCTCGATAGTGACCCAGTCACCGACCTCGGAACCCCCGGCGAAGGTTTCGTTTTGGTTAGAGTCGATCGGGTTGACCCCGTCGTTGTCGATCCGGACCTTGAGTTTCACATTGCCCTCGGGAATGCCGTTGAGGTCGTAGGCGTGGGTCCAGATGTAAAACCACGAGGGCATCTTCTTGAGGAAGTTGCTGTTGTTGATGTGCGGCTCGTTGTTGAACCAACCGAAGGTGTACCAGCCGGGATTGTAGGGGAAACGCTGGGGCTTGAGGATAGTCGGACCGGTTTTGTCTTTCGCTTTGCGCGCCGCCGTCATGAATCCCTGCAACTTGTCGATGGCGTTCTTGGTGGCCAGAGCGGGTTTGACCTCGTCGTCGTTGCCGAGGCCGCCGTAGTAGTTGAAGCCGGAGTCGAGGCCTTTGAGGTAAATGTGCCAGGCGAGTTCCACGTCGTTCGGGCTCGTCCACGTTCCGTCCCAATCGTAGGGCGACGCGATTTTCCATTCGTTGACGAGGTCGTTGCCCCCGTTCTCGTCGCGCAGGATCTGCTCGGCGGTCTCCAGCCAGTTGGCCCCGGCCATGAGCGGGGCGTAGCTGAAAAACTTCAGTGCGAAACCCGGGGTCTCCATGTCGATCTGGGTGCCGGGATGGGTCGTCACGCCGCGGTTGGCCACGGTGGCCACGGGCGGCTCGATCCACTTGAGGAAGTTGGGCGAGCCGTAGCACATCTCGGGAAAAATCCACGCCCCATCCTCGATGTGGGTGTCCGCCGTGACACCCGCCCGCGCGGCGTTGACGAAATCCTGAGGGGCCGAGGGCTTGTAGCCCCGGTTGGCGGATTCGCCGAAAAGCTGCGGGGTGGCCTCGAACCATGAGCTCGATCCGCCGCCCCAGGCGTTGTCGCCGTCGGTCGCCGGTATGACAATTACCGGCACGCTGGCGTGCGGCGCGATGTGGTCGGTGATTTTCCCGATACCTTCGTTGGCGTAACCGTAGCGGTAAGACAGGACATCGTCGGAAGGCACGGCATACATGCGCTTTTCCTGTCCGGTTTCGGGATTGACGTATTTGACCCGGTGCAGCTGGTAGGCGAAGGGCGCGACGTTCCAGGCCGCGTTGCCCGGGTTGGGCATGCCGTACCACCACTGGCTTTCGTTGTCGAAACGCGGGGAAAGTTGATCCGCTTTGTTCGGGGGGCTGGAGTAAATGCCGTAGGAGCCCTCCGGATTGGCTTTGTCATTGTAGCTCGGGGTCGTGCGGCTGATGTGGTGGCTGGGTACCAGCGTCCACTCGTAGCCCTCGTCGACGAGCACGTCGATGAGGTGGCGCGAATAGCCCATTTCCGTGGGGAAAAAACCCTTCGAGTGGTCGGAGAGGTTGGGATTCCCGCCCCAAGCCTTCCACCAGGCCTGCTTGAACACCTGAATCTCCTTGCGGAAGACCGATTTCGGCAGAAGCGGTCCGAGCGAGTGGTGGTAGGTGAAACCGAGCATGTCCATGCGCGTGGATCCCGACGGCGTGGTCCAACCGCGCGCCTCACGGTAACCGGCGTTCCAATTGCCCTGATAGCCGAGATGTCCGCCGCCGCCGAGCTGGCGGACATTGTCGATCAGCGAGCCGGAATAGCTGACCCCGAAGCCGCCCCGGCTGTCGATGCCGGCCAGCGAATTGCGCGGACCCTGCTGGTAGGCATTCTTGCGGTCGTCGAGGCCGAAGATATCGGTCAGGTTGTTTTCCGGGTGTTGCGACGGACTGATCCCGCCGTAGTTCTGCCCGGGCTTGAGCACGATCGAATCCCACGCGTATTGCCCGCGCTGGTTTTGCGCCCCGTTGCTGTTCCATTCCGGCCAGTAAAGCGGCTGGTGGTTGTGCCAAAAGCGGGACACGTAGACGTTGCCGTTGGCGGCTTGAGCGGCGGCCGGCGGTGGAAGGGTAGCCCAGCCGAGAAAAATCAGGGCGGCGGCGAGAAAAGAACGTTGCACGGGGAGAAATGGCCGGGATCAACAAGCCAACTTCATGGCGCGTTGCGCATGAGTTGGAAGTTGTTGAAGCAGAAATCGTGGGTTTCGGCGTTCCGGTTGAAGAATGCCACGCTGTTGATGGCGCTTCCGGTCTTGCCGCCGAACTTGCGCTTCTCGAACAGCTTCACGGATTGGTCCTTCAAGTTGATGACCTCGAGATCGTAGGTGTCAGCATCAACCATCGTGAGAGTCAGAGCGATCGCCTCGCTCGTGATCGGAATCCCCGTGTCGAATTCCTCTTCCGCGTCGGCAATGAGGTAGTTGGACGACCCTTCACGGGCGAAGAATTGCAACCGAGCACCAGTCGCCCGGTCGCCGACCGACTCGTTGGCGTTGCCCGTGCGGTAAGTCACCCCGACTTCCGAAGGAGCGGCGTCATCCACATCACCTTTCGGCCGGAAAGGTCCGTGGAGGATATCGAAGGAAAAATTGTCGCCGGGCTCGAGCGGGACCGAGACGCCGCGGAAGGCCACGACTTCCTCGTAGGCGCGGCCGTTGGCGAAAAGGGCAAAAGCTTTGTCCGTCGCGATGGGGTCGAGTTCCGGCTTCTCGCTTTTTTTGGCGAGGAAATGGCCCGCGTAACTCCCGTCGCCGTCGGTTCTGCTGACGATTTTCCAGGGGAAAAAACCATTGTCGCCGCCGGTGCCGTCACGCCAGGCGCCACCGTACATGCCCTGGTTGGCATCATCGTCGCCGATGTTGACTTGGCTGGCGGCGAAAGTTCCGAAAGGAGCCAAGACCGAAAAACAAAAAAGCAGGAGGGCAGGGCGAGAAACCATACAGATAAGAATTGTTTAAAATACTGCCCGCGCCGCGGGCTGTCAAACCGCTGCAAAAATCGGTTCAGTCCCCGGCACCATCTCCGAAGTGCTTGTGCGGCACCAAGTAATGGGAAACGTAATCCATCACCGCCTCGCGCAAATTGGTCACCCCGCTGCGGTAGCCGGTCGAGAGCAACTTGGTGATGTCGGCCTGGGTGAAATACTGGTATTGCGAACGCAACGCCTCGGGCATGTCGATGAACTCGACGCGGGGTTCGCGGCCGAGCGCCTCGAAAATGGGGTGCACCAGTTCCAGCCAAGTACTCGCCTCACCCGATCCGATGTTGAAGAGGCCCCCGGCTTTGCGGCTGGAAGCCAAATGAAGCGTCATGGCCACCGCGTCCTTCACATAAAGAAAGTCCCGCTTCTGGCCGCCGTCCGGGTAGTCCGGGTGGTAGCTCTTGAACAACTTCACCTGCCCGGTTTCCTCGATCTGTTTCCAGGCCTTGCTCACCACGCTGCGCATGTCCGCTTTGTGCTCCTCGTTCGGCCCGAAGATGTTGAAATATTTCAGCCCGACGATCCTCGGCAGGTAGCCTTCGCGCTGCGCGTGCAGATCGAAGACCTGTTTGGACCAGCCATAGGCGTTGAGCGGGCGCCACACCGCCAGATTGTCCGCCAAGTCGTCCATGCCGGCCGTCCCGTCGCCGTAGGTCGCGGCCGAGGATGCGTAGACAAAACGCGCCCCGCGCTTGAGAGACCACTCGGCCAACCGGCGGGTGCAACCGTAGTTGTTGCGGGCCAGATATGCGGCGTCGCGCTCGGTCGTGGAAGAACAAGCCCCCAGATGAAAAACATGCGTGAAGTTCCCGAAGGCGGAGGCCTTCTCCCCGAGCTTCGCGTAGAAGTCGCCCGCTTCGATGTAATCCTCGAAAGCCAGCGGCGAGAGATTGCGCCACTTGTCGCTGCTGCCGAGTTCGTCGACGACCACGATGCGGTCCAGCCCGTGCCAGCGGTTGAGCGCGCCGACCAGCACGCTGCCGATGAAACCGGCCCCGCCCGTGACCAGCACACGGTCTTTCGGCGAAAAACTGCCGGGAGCCGGAGCGGCGCCCCGTGCGGGTGTTTTCTTGCCGGCGGATTGTTTGGGTTTGCCCATCGCGGGGGCGACATTAGCCGCCCGCAACGCACGCGCGCAACCCCGCGCATTGCTTCCGGGCGCCCCAAACCCTAACCTTTGCTTCATGACGCCGCCGCGCTGGGAGACGCGGGATCCCGCGGATCCCGCCATCACCGAACGACTCTCCCGTGAACTCGGCTTGTCCCCTCTCCTCGCCGCCCTGCTGGCCGCGCGTTCCGTGACCGATCCGGGGGAGGCGGAAGACTTTCTCCACCCGCGGTTGGCCAGCCTGCCCGATCCGCTGGCCACCCCCGGCATGGAACGCGCCGCGCAACGCCTGGCGCAGGCTGTGGCTGCGCGCGAAAAGGTTGTGCTCTACGGGGACTACGATGTGGACGGCGTAACTTCCCTCGCCATCATGCACCGTTTCCTCGCGGCCAACGGCCTCGAGACACGCAACTTCCTGCCGCTGCGGGAGTCGGAGGGATACGGCCTCAGCCGCGAGGGGCTCGACCGCGTCTTCGCGGCCGAAGAACCGTCGCTGGTCGTCGCACTGGACTGCGGCACCTCTTCCCACGAGGAAGCGCGATGGCTGGCCGGGAAGAACGTCGATCTGGTCATCGTCGACCATCATGAAACCAAGGGTCACACCGCGGAATGCACGGCCATGGTCAACCCCAAGGCCCTGGGCGGAAACACCGACCTCTGCACCGCGGCGCTGGTCTTCAAACTTTGCCACGCCGTGCAGAAAATCACCGGCCGACGCGAGCCCGATCTGCGCGAATACCTCGACCTCGCCGCCATGGGCACCATCTGCGATCTTGCGCCGTTGCGCGGCGAAAACCGTGTGTTCGTGCGCCACGGGCTGGCGCGGTTGAGCCAGACCAAATGGCTCGGTCTGCGCGCTCTCATGGAAGTCGGGTCGGTGGTTCCACCTGTCTCCGCCGGCGATGTCGGGTTCCGTTTGGGGCCGCGGCTCAACGCGGCCGGGCGATTGCATACCGCGGAGGCCGCGCTCGAATTGCTGCTCGCCGAGGACAGCGGCCGGGCGCGGCGGCTGGCGCTGGAACTGGATGTTTGCAACCGCGAGCGCCAGGACCTCGAGCACAAGGTTCTCGAGGCCGCGCTCGAGCAAATCCGCGAAATTTTCGATCCGGCGCGCGACAGCGCTGTCGTCGTCGGGGGCGACGGCTGGCACCACGGCGTCGTCGGTATCGTGGCCTCGCGTCTTTGCCGCAAGTTCCACCGGCCGGCCATCGTGGTCGGCTTCGACGAGGCGGGCGACGGACACGGCAGCGGACGCAGCATCGACGGACTCTCGTTGGTCGACACGCTCGGCGGATGCGCCGGGCTGCTCGGGGATTTCGGGGGTCACCACATGGCGGCGGGACTGAGCGTGCATCGCGAAAAATTCGAGGAATTCCGCCGCCAGTTCGCCGGCTTGGCCGCGGACCAACTTCAACCCGCCAACCTGACTCCGCGACTGACCATCGACGCCCGCATCAACGTGGCCGACCTCGACCAAGGACACTTGGAGGAGTTGTCCCTGCTCGAACCATGCGGCATGGGCAACCCCGCGCCGGTTTTCTGCGCACGGGGCGTCGCACCGGTAAACGGCCCGGATGTGCTGAAAGAAAAGCACGTCCGCTTCCGTGTTCGCGGAAAGGAGGAACTGCTCGCCGCCATCTACTTCAACGGGGCCAGCGAGGATTTTCCCCGCGCTCCGTGGGATGTTGCCTTCAAACTGGTCCGGAACGAATACCGCCAACGCGTCAGCCTGCAACTCGAGGTCCAGCACCTTCGTTCTGCCGCCTGACACATCAAACCCCGGCCACACCCCACGTTTTTACTTTTGGCAAAAAGTAGAAACGTGGTAAAAAAGACCCCATGGCAAACACTGACCGAGGGCGGGCAAAGTTGGCCGGCGGACTGGCAAACCACCGCCGGATCGAAATGATCAGACTTCTTCAGGAGCGGGGTAATCTCTGCGTCGAGGAGGTCGCAAACGAGTGCGGAGTGCAAGTCTCGACAGCCTCCGAACACGCGCGGCGACTCCACGAAGCGGGCCTGATCAAAAAACGGGCGGAGGGACGGAAAGTGCGCCTTTTCCCAACCAGGCGTGCGACAACCCTGCTTAGCACCATCGATCTGCTCTGGGACAGCCCGGCAGACTGACACATCCATCTTTTGCCAAAAGTAGTAGTATCAGCTTCTCTCTGATGCTCAGGGACAAAAGTGCGGTCTCTAAGGGCCGAACCCCGGCGTGGGAAAAGCCGCTCGCTGAGGTCGCCGCAATGGCACCCGCCCGGCTGAAAGCCCTCGAGGCGGAAGGCGTCGTTTCCGCCGGTGACCTCCTTCGCCACTACCCGCGGCGCCATGAGGACCGCACCCGCTTCCCCGCATTCGCTGTGGCACCGCCGGAAAGCCCGGTCTGCCTGCGAGGGGTGGTGGCGGAAACAAAGATGATCCGCTTCGGACGGCGGTGCCAGTTTCTGCTGACCCTCGCCGCCGAATCCGGCGGCGCCACCATTCGCTGCCGATGGTTCAACCTTCGCTACCTTCCGAAAATCCTTCAAGTCGGCCAAGACCTCGTCGTGCACGGCCGCTTGCGCGCCATGAAAAAGGGCGGGCTGGTCATGGATCACCCGGACTTTGAGGTGCTGGAAAAAGACGCACCCGACAGCGAACTGATTCACCTCGAGCGGATCGCCCCCATCCATCCCTCTCTCGGCCCGTGGAGTCCGCGCGCGTTGCGCAGGCTGGTATTTGAGGTTCTCGCCCGTTTGGACAAAGACGGCACCCCCGCACCGGACGAGTTGCGGGCCATTCATTTCCCGTCCTCCGCGGAGGAACTCGAAAGCGCCCGCTCCTCACTCGCCCGCGGAGAACTCTTCGAAATGCAATGCGTCCTCGCCCGCCAAAGATCGCGGCAGGTGTCCGGGACGGCTCCGGTAATCCGGCGTGACGCACCCGTGCTGGCGAAATTCGTCAAACAACTCCCCTTCCCCCTCACCGCGGCACAGCGCCGTGTGCTGGGACAAATTTTCGACGACCTGGGGCGCGGCCATCCGATGAACCGCCTTCTCCATGGCGATGTCGGCAGCGGGAAAACCATTGTGGCGGCCACCGCCATGGTCGGGGTGCTGGCCGCCGGACATTCGGCCGCACTCATGGCTCCGACTCAGGTTCTGGCCCACCAGCACTTCGAAAATCTGAGCCGCCTGTTCGAACCGCTCGGCATCGACGTTGTGCTCCGCACCGCGGCACGCAAAGTGAAGACGCCAGCTGCCGGACCGCACGTGGTCATCGGCACGCACGCTCTTTTGTTCTCGCCGGACACCGTGGGGCATCCCGCGCTGGTTGTGATCGACGAGCAGCACAAATTCGGGGTGAGGCAGCGTGCCAAACTTTCGTCCTCAGAACCGCATCCGCATGTGCTGGTCATGTCGGCCACACCGATTCCGCGCACGCTCGCCCTCACGCTTTACGGGGACCTCGACTTGTCCCTGCTCGATGAGATGCCGCCCGGGCGGACGCCGGTGCGAACCTTGGTGCGCCCGCACGGAAAATTGCCGGAGGCCGCCGACTTCCTGCGCGAACAACTCGACGCGGGCCGGCAGGCTTACCTCGTCTATCCCGTGATCGAGGAAGGCAAACGCAAGGAGCTTAAAGCGGCCACGGCCGAATTTGCCAAATGGGAAAACTTGCTTGCTCCGCACCGCTGCGCCCTGCTCCACGGCCGGATCGGCGCGGAGGAGAAGGAATCGATCATGTCCGGTTTCCGTGCCGGCGACATCCGCGCATTGATCAGCACTACGGTCATCGAAGTGGGTGTCGATGTGGCCAACGCGACCGTCCTGCTTGTGGAAAACGCAGAGCGCTTCGGACTGGCCCAGTTGCACCAACTCCGCGGACGCGTGGGTCGCGGCAAGAAGAAATCCTGGTGCGTCCTTCTCGCCGGCAAGGAGGCGGAGGAAAAACTCGACCGTTTGCGCATCTTGGAAAAGGCGTCCGACGGCTTCGCCATCGCCGAAGCCGATCTCGAACAGCGCGGTCCGGGTGATTTGCTCGGCACCGATCAGACCGGTCTGCCTCCGGTGCGTTTGGCCTCGCTGCCGCGCGACCTGTCCCTGCTGGAGCAAGCGCGAGCGGAGGCGCAAAAGCTCATAGGTGCCGACCCGGAACTGCGCTCGCGCCCCGACCTGCAATCGCGCCTTGCCCTCTGGGAAAAACGCCTCTTCGCCGGAGTGGCGTAAGCTGCAGCGGCGCATCTATGACCGCCGCGACCTTCACCTCAGAAAGGCACCGGCGCTCATAGACGCCGCTACAAGCCGGGGGATGGCAACGGGGCGGCGTTGGTTTCTTGCGTTGCGGATGCACCGCCCGTATCGACCACCGGCTCGGGTGCGGAGCCGACATCGACCACGGGCGTTCCCTCCCGATCGGGATCCGGCGTCGGTGTCGGTGTGGGTGTGGGTGTGGGCGTCGGCCATGGCGGCACGATGTTTTCCCAACGGTGGAGGGCGGAGGTGTTGGTCACGCCGATTTCGGCGAGAAGCTCGGCACACCGCGCATGCCAGCGGTCGAGGTCGGGTTGGGTGCGTTTGTCGTCCGCGGAGCCCGGGAATAGCAGGTAAGTCACGGCCAGATCGCTGACTGGCCGGGCCAGTGGCGTGCCGGTGTCGTTGATCTCGTTACAGAGACGAAGGGAGGCCTCGCCGACTTTGTAGGAGGGACCGGCGTCGCCCAGGATGGCCGGATACATTTTGTCATCATGGATAACCACGGCATAGTCGCCGATTTTCGCTCCGCCACCCCCTATCATGAAACCGGGCAGCACGACCGAGGGATCCGCTTTGGAGACGAGGAAACTGGCGCTTTTCAAGTCCGCGATGTTGCGTTTCCAGGACGCGACCTCCTCGCGCAGGCGCGCTTTCTCGTCACGGGATGTCTCCGGTGAAGCCAAGGCCGTCTCGGCGGCGGTGATGCGTTCTTCGAACCCCTTGATGAACGGGTTGGCCCGGTCGGTCGCCTTGGGCCAGCGGTAGCTCGTCTGCGGCTGGAAAAACATGCCCGAGCCGTCCACCTCGACATTGCGATCGCCGTCCGAGCCGTCCACGTTCACATCCATGTCGCCCTGCACGAGGAGGGCGCGGCGGCCGGTTTCCGGATGCTTGAGTTCGAGGATGGTATCGCAGTCGTAGTAGTTGTGCCGCGAGAGGATCTGCTCGATTTTTTCCAGCCGCTCTTTGAGGTAATTCATTTTCCGTTTGTAAAGCTCCCCGTAGTCGGGCGAGACCCGCGCCGTGGGCAGCAGATCCGGGAGCGAAGGCAGCACCTCTCCGATCTTGGGATTGGCGATCTGCAGATCTTGCAAAGTCGTCGCCGGTCGCGGCGTGCGGATTTTGAGGTTCAACTCGAGCCGGTAGGAGCCGTCTTTTTTGCGGTCATACGCCGCGGTTTCCCCCGGCACCTCGTCGATGTTCCATTGGAATTGCAGGCCGTTGAAAATCATTCCCGTATCCATCGGCTTGCGCGCGATATAAGGCGTCGGGGTCGGGGTGGGCGGAGCGACCGGGGTCGGACTCGGTGTGGGCGTCGGCGTGGGCACCGGTGGCGGCGGGGCAGATGGTCCGCACCCGGCGGCCAAGATGAGACCGAGGGCGACAG
>JBMTVD010000008.1:0-39416 GCA_049451035.1 Chthoniobacterales bacterium
CCAACCGGGGGCCGCGCGACAAGCGGGTGATGGAGAGAAACCGGAGCGCAAGCCGTCCGGCGTCTCAACCGAAACGACCGGTCACGTAATCTTCGGTGCGCTTGGACAGGGGCTTGGTGAAGATTTGCTTGGTGCTGTCGAATTCGACAAGGAGACCCAGGTAGAAGAACCCGCAGAAGTCGGAGCAGCGGGTGGCCTGCTGCATGTTGTGGGTGACGATGACGATGGTGTAGTCCTTTTTCAATTCGTTGATCAGTTCCTCGATACGCATGGTGGCAATGGGATCGAGTGCCGAGCAGGGCTCGTCCATAAGGAGAACTTTGGGGCGGTTGGCGATGGCGCGCGCAATGCAAAGACGCTGCATCTGGCCGCCGGAGAGTCCGAGGGCGCTTTCGTGGAGGCGGTCTTTCACTTCATCCCACAGCGCGGCGCCCCGCAGGCTGCGCTCCACCGTCTCGTCGAGCGTGTGGCGGTCGCGGACGCCGGCCACGCGCAGGCTGTAGACGACATTTTCGTAGATCGACTTGGCGAAGGGGTTGGATTTCTGGAAGACCATGCCGACCAGACGACGCAGGGCGATGACTTCGAGCGACGGGTCCCACAGGCTGCGGCCGGCCATGGTGATGTCGCCGGTATGGCTGACGCCGTCGATCAGTTCGTTCATGCGGTTGAAATTCCGCAGGAGAGTGGTCTTGCCGCAGCCGGACGGCCCGATGAAGGCGGTGACTTGGCGCTCGGGGATATCCAGATTGATGCCCTTGAGCGCCTGTTTTTTCCCGTAATAAAAATCGAAGTCCCGCACGGAGATAATGGTCCGGTGCTCCGGTGTCTCGGGCACCGGCGCCGGTGCCGCGGAGGCGGGTCGGACGGGAATGGTGGTCGCATCGGCCATGGGTCAGTGCTTTTTGCTGAAAACGAGTTGGGCGGTCACATTGGTCACCGTGACAAGAAAAACCAGCACGAGGGACGCCGTCCAAGCCATTTTGACCTGATGCTCGAAAGGCATGGTGGAAAAATTGTAGATCAGCACGGAAAGCGAAGCGGTGGGCTCCATGAGAGACCCTATCCAGTACTGGCTGAAAAGTGCGGTGAAAACGAGCGGGGCCGTCTCGCCCGCCGCACGGGCCACGGCGAGCATGATACCGGTCATGATCGCGGGCATGGCATCGGGCAGCACGACGCGGAAGATGGTCTGGAAGCGCGTGGCGCCGAGCCCGTAGGAAGCTTCGCGGTAGGCTTTTTGCACCCCGAGCAGCGCCTGCTCGGAGGTCAGCAAGATGGTCGGAAGCATCAGGACGGCCAAGGCCACGCCACCGGCAAAGGCGGAAAATTTTCCGGTGGCCAGCACGACGGCGGCGAAGGCGAACACGCCACAGATAATGGAAGGCACACCGGTGAGGAGCTTGGCGGTGAAGCGCACGGCATCGGAAAGCCGGCTCTTCGGCCGGTATTCGCAGATGTAAACCGCGGCGAGCACGCCGGGGGGGGCGGAAAGCGCGAGAGCCAGGCCCACCATGACGAGCGTGCCGACGACGGCGTTGCCGAATCCGCCCCCGGTCATGCCCGCGGCCGGCGGCAGTTGGGCGAAGACCGACCAGTCAAGGAGCGGCAGTCCGTTCTTCACCACAAGAAAGAGGAGCGATCCGAGGGGAACGAAGGCCAGGAACGAAAGTCCGATGCACAGCGCGGTGAGCAGGCGATCGACGAGCGAGCGTCCGAGCAGCTTGGTCGACTCGGGGGAATTGTCCCCGAAGAAATCGCCGGCGTGGGTGACGGGGTTGTCCATGATCAGCGGATTCCGGCGGTTTTCCTCTCGGTGTAGCGCAGCACCGCCTCGCCGGCGAAATTGACGGCGAGAGTGAGCGCGACGAGAACCAGCGCGGCGTACATGAGCGCGCTGACTTGCAGGCCCTCGGCTTCCCCGAACTGGTTGGCCAGCAGGCTGGCCAGCGTGCCGGACGGCGCGAAAAGCGACCACGACAGGCGCGAACTGTTGCCGATGAGCATGGCCACCGCCATCGTCTCGCCCATGGCGCGACCGAGCGCGAGGATGGTCGCGGCCACGATACCCGGCGCCGCGGTCGGCAGGATCACACCGAAGATGGCCTCCCACCGTGTGGCGCCGAGGGCGTAGGATCCTTCGCGCAAGGTGCGCGGCACAGCCACGAGCGAACTGCGCGAGATCGCCGTGATGGTCGGCAGGATCATGAGGGCCAGGACCACGCTGGCGGTGAGCAAAGAATTGCCGTAAGCCGGCCCGGCCAGCAGCGGCACCCCGGGAAAATGCTCCGCGCACCATGTCCCGAGTTGCTGGATGATCGGAATGACGACGAAAATTCCCCACAGTCCATAGACCACGCTGGGAATTGCCGCGAGCAACTCGACGACGAAGCGCACAAGTTGCCGTACCGACAGGGGGAGAAAATCCTCGCTGAGAAAAATGGCGATGGCCAGGCCGGGCGGCAGCGCGATGAGCAGGGCAATCAGCGCGGTGGCCACGGTACCGACCAGGAAAGGAAACACCCCGTAGCGGTCGCGGTTGGGCTGCCACTGCGAATCGGTGAGGAACCCCAAACCCAATTCTTTGAGCGCCGGAAGGGCTTGGCCGAAAATTTCCCAGAAAATCCAGCCCAGGACGAAAATCGTGGCAACCGAGGCCGCGGCCGTCAGCAGCAGAAAAAGATCGGGTCGCTTGCGCAGGGGAGCAGAGACCGGGTCTGGGACGGAGGCGAGAGGCACGGGACCGGAAAGCGGGAGTTACCTGAGGCCGGCCCGGGCCGGGGCGGTCGGGAGAAGGCCGAAGCAAAGGAACGTGTGCGGCACGGCAAAGGTGGTCGGGTGAAAGACGAACATGAGCGGACGACGCGATATTGCCCTGACCGACGGGGTCGGAAAAGCCCCGAAACCGCGACGGCGGTGACAATTTCGCGACCTCCGAAGGCGGTCTGGCCCGCGGGTCGGCACCCGGCTAGTCTCGGGCCGTCAAAGTCGTGACCTTGCCATTGCCACTTTTGTTGCCGCTGGCCGGTGCCATGGTCTACGCCTTGGCCGCGGTGTCCCTCAAGCTGGCCCTTTCGCGCGGTGCAAATATCTGGGCCGTAACATTTTTGAGCAACATGGCCATGGGTTTGGTCTTTCTGCCCATGCTGCTCTTTTGCCGCGACTCGTGGTCGCCGGGGCACTTGGGTTGGGCGCTGGGCGCCGGAGCACTTTTTTTCGGCGGTCAAATCGCCACCTTCCGGGCCCTGGCCGGCGGGGATGTGTCGATTGCCACCCCCGCCCTCGCCTCCAAAGTTGTCTTCGTCGCGCTGCTCAGCCTCGCTGTGCCGGGGTCGCGGCCCGACCCCGACCTCTGGCTGGCGGTCGGGTTGACCATGGCCGGGATGATCCTGCTCAACCGCAGTCCGCGCGCACGGCAGGCCTCGCGACCGCTGGTCACGATCGGTTGGTCGCTGCTCGCCGCGCTGTCTTTCGCCGTAACCGATATTTTGGTGCAGGTCGGTGCGCCGCGGGCGGGGTTCACGATTTTCATGCCGGTGATGTTCGGGGTCGTGGCCCTGGTTTCCGTGCCCACCCTCGGACCGCGGCTGCCGCGGGGCGGGGCGGCACGGGTACGCCCGGGCGCGTGGCGGTGGGGGGCGCTCGGTGTGATCCTGCTCGCACTGCAAGCCACCACGTTGGCCGCCGCGATCGGAATCTACGGCGACGCGGCGGGGGTGAATGTCGTCTACGGTTCGCGCGGCCTGTGGAGCGTGATTCTCGTTGCGCTGGTGGCCAGGCATCTCGGGGTGGCCGAGGGAACACACGATCCCCGGACGTTGTTCGACCGCCTGACCGGAAGCGTCCTGATCCTTGCCGCGGTGATCGCCGTCGTCCGGTAGGAGGGGGACAAGCGCGACGGCCGCCCGGCGTCAGCGCCAAGCCGCGGAACCGCCCGCGCCACCCGCGGGCCGCGAGGCGGCCGCCGCGACGGTGCGCACGGCCGCGGGCGTCCACCAGACCGGCAGGGCCCGCCGCATCCACCGGCGCACCTCCGACCGCGGAACCTTGGCCGGAGTCAGAACCCCGGGATCGCGCGGCGCCTCCATGGCGAGCGTGCGCCATCCGAACAGCGCGGGCAGCAGCGTGGCATAACGCAAGCGGCCCGAACGCACGGCGGCGCAATAAGGCACCGCCTCGCCCAACCCTTCGCGCGCCTGCGCGGCGCGCCGAGCCACGTCGCCGGCGGGAATATAGACGCGCCCCAACGCGGCGTCCATGCGCCGGTCGCGGAGGATGTTGACCAGTTGCAAGGCCTGACCGTAACGCCGCGCGTGCGTCCGCATTTGCCCGGCCGGCAAGGACGCGAAATGGCGCATCTCGGCATGGCACAAGTCGGTCCAAAATTCGCCCACGCTGCCGGCCACGAGGAAGGTGTAACGCTCCAACTCGGCATCATCGAGCGGCGCCGCGCCCGGGCCGAACCGCTCCAGGTCCATGATCTGGCCTTCGATGATCTGCGCCATGACGCGCTCCAGCCGGGCGCGGGCCGGCGCGGGCCGTTCCGCCAGACGGCGCCACAGATCCGGCCACCGGGCCAACAGTTCACGCTCGGCCTGGTCGCGTTGCGCCGCCGACCAGACCGACGGTTCGTAGCCGGCCAGCGTTTCCCGGCCCAGGGAGGCCGCGGCGGCCCGCAACAGTTCGGCACGCCGAGCCACCGCGTGAGCGGAGGTGTCGGCGACGGTGTCGGTGGCGCGGGCCAGCAGGTAACCCAGCGACGCGTCCCCGCGCACGGCGCGCGGGAGGAGGCGCAGCGTGAGATAGAACGAGCGCGAGGTGCGCTCGAGGAGACGATCCTCGTTCACGGATTTTTTTCCATCCGGACCTCGCCCTCGAGCCCGGTGCGGACGAGTTCGATGTTTGCCTCGGAGGCGCGCCCGAGGCCGACCGCCTCGGCCGAAGCGAGCCACCCGGTGATCTTGGCAAGCGCGGGCAACTTCGCGTCGCCGCGGAAATCGTCGAGCAAGCGCATACCCGTCGCGTCGACCGCCACGGGATCGCGCGAGGCGAAAATCGCGCCGTAGTTGACCGAGAATTCGGCGCCGGGGAAAGGTCCGCCCGCGTATTGCGGACGCAAGGCGTCGAGGATGGTCAGGACCACTTTGCCGCCGAGACGCGGGTCGGAATAAAGCTCGGCCAGATACGGATCGCCGTAGTGCGGGGGACGGGCCAGGCGGCGCCAGTTGTCGAGGTTGTCGAGGATCATCCCCGCCAAGGCCCCGCGCAGGCCGGAGTGGATGCTGTCGGCCAACGCGGGCACGTGCACCACCTTGTCGACCCGGCCAAGCACGGACGAAAGGTGGCTGGTGCTGCTCACCTGGTCGCCGGATTTGCGCCCGAACTCCACGTCGCCGATGATCAGCTTGCCCATGACCGCGGCGAGCAGCTTCTCTTTGTTGTCATAGCCGCCTTCCGCATCGGTCGAAGTCACCTTGTAACGCGCGGAGAGCTGCTCGTACCCCGCCAGGCCGATGTCCCGCCCGAGGCGGTCCCAAATGACGATATTTTCCGCCGCGACGCCGGCCGCTTCCAAGCCCGCGGCGACGGCGGCCACGACTTCGGCATGCGTGGACGAGACCGGCGCGCCCGCGGCGGAGACTTTGATCCCGACGCGGTCTTTCGGGTCGACCCAAACGCGCCAGGCCGCGCCGATGTCGGGCTTTCCGGCCACCGTTTGCACCACCGCGTCGACCATGCGCGCCACCATGCCGGCGCGGATCACGCCGCCCTCGACCGACGCGGGTAAAAGGGCGTAAGCCACGACCGACTTGGCTTCCACGGGGCTGGGCGCAGGTGTCGCGGCGGGCTCGACCGCCGGAGCGAGGGCCGGCTCAAGGCGCGGTTCCGGCGCGGCATCCGCTTCCGGCGCGGCGGAGGCGGTCGAGACCAAAAGCGCGAGCGCCGGGAAGAGGCCGGAGCGCGTCATGCACCGGGGGAGAGCGGGGCAACCGGACGCACGTTGAGCGGGCGGACTTTCTCGTAGATGCGTTCGGCGACCGCTGCGGAGCTCTCGTAGCCGCGGGCCAGCATTTCCAATTTGGCGTCGAGGTTGTCGATGTAATGCAGGGCGATGCCCTCGGGTGTCTTGGGTTGCACGGGCGAGCCGAATGCGAGTTCGCCGTGGTGCGCGGCGACGAGATGGAGCAAATGCAAACGCACGTCCTCGTTGTCGGGCTGGAGATTTTTCCAGTCGTCGAGCGGCAACCCCTTCCACAGCGTGTTGACCAACTCGATACCGATGGTGATGTGCCCGAGCAATTCGCCGCGCTCGTCGAAGGGCATGGCAAATCCCCCCTCCTCCACGCAGTTTTCCCAGAGTTTCCCCGAGTCGTGAAAAAGAACGCCGGCCACGAGCAGATCGCGGTGCAGGTCGGGGTTCACGGCGCAGAGCGCCACGGCGTAGCGCATCATCTGCGCGACATGCTCGACCAAGCCGCCGCGGCGGGCGTGGTGGAAAAACCGCGCGGCGGCGGTGCGGCGGAAACGCGGGCCGAATTTTTCGAGGAACTGCTCGCCGAGCGCCTTGAGCCGCGGATCTTTGGTCGCGGCGATCTGTCCGACGATGAACTGGTAATCGTCCTCCTGCTTGGCACGGAGATCAGCCGGGCCGGCGAGAAACTCGTCCTTTGCCGCGCCGGTCAGCGGGGCGAAGCTCCATCGCTTGGCCTCGAGGCCGAATTGCGGATGGACGGTGAATTCACCTTCCAGTTGCAAACAGGCCCCGGTGGCCAATTCCTGCGCGGTGGCAAATTGGCCGTTATCCGACCAAACGCGCAAAACAAAGCGGTCACGCGCGTCGACGAGTTGGATCTCGAGAAATGGTTTGCCGTCCTTCGACGCTTTCTCGGTAACCGCATCGACCAGCACCGGCAACACCGCGCGGGTACGCCCTTCGCGGGCGGCCACGCGCAACGAGGCGATGTCGGTCGGTTCGGGCACGGCGATGAAATTGCCGTGCCCGCGGGCGCGGGGCAAGCGCGGCGACTCAACGCGGCCCCGCCGAGGAAGGATTCCAGAGATTTTCGGCGCGGGAAAGGAAGGTGTCTTCGATGGCGAGAGTTGCGACGTGGCCGTCGACGAACAGAAAATTAGAGCGCCCGGAGTGGCGGTCGTGCGCCACGGCGTTTTTCGCGGCCCCCGCGGACGACCACTGATGGCACATAAAATGATCTCCACCCATGTTGCCACCGTCCGATTTGACTTCGGCCAAGAGTATGGTGCGGCTGGGCGCCGCAACCGACGAAACGGTGCGCCAAGAAGCCGGCGCTCCCGGGTAGTCGTCGCCATCCGGGGTCAACTCGAAGAACACATTCAACCCGTAGCTGTAAACCATCGGCTCGGAGTCGGTGTCGGCCGGACAGCGGAAGAATTTGTTGAACACCGTTTCCCATTCGGTCATCGAAGAAGCCTCGGTGCCGCCGACATAGGGCGCGATCGACGCAGCCCATCCGGGTTCACGATTGGCGCCGGCGCTGTGGAAGCTGCGCGGAAAACAGCCGCCGTGGTCCGCGGCGTAGAGCTGAAGACCGGCGCCGAGGTTGCGTAAGTTGGCGATGCACTTGGCGGTCGATCCCTTGGCCCGCACCGAAGCGGATGCTACCATGACGAGGGAGGCCAGCACGGCAATCAAGGCGATGACGACGAGAAGCTCGATCAAAGTGAAGGCACGGCCATATGCACGCCGTGCACGCGACGGGGAAGATCTCATGGTTGTCGTCTCCTGGATTTTAGACGCGCCGCGCCGATCAAGAGGGCGGCCAGAGCGAGCAGGAATCCGGTGCGCGGTTCGGGAACGACGGACCATGTGTAGCTCACCGTGGCCGTGGTGAAATTGGTGTCCCTCGTCGCGTTGCGGGCGGCGGCGGTGTAGTCGGCGAAGCCCGTGCCCGTGGTGAAAGTCTGGTTGGCGATGAAAACCTCGAATGTCGCGCTGTAAGTTCCTGCGGCGGCGCTTTCCGGCAGGGTAAAGTAGCCGTGCCACATCGAGCCGTTCCAGAGCACTTGCGAGTTTGTCGCGGCGAGGATTTGGTCCCAGCGATTCTGCGCGTTCACATAATTGTAGACCTCGAGAAGAGGCGACGAAAGCGAGAGCATCTTGATGCCGAGCGACTTTCCCGAAGGAACATAGGCTGTGCCCATCATCGGGTTACCCATGAAGGTGAAGCCGTATTGATTGTTGAAGAGATCACCGTTGCCGGCGTTGGCGAGAGGTGTCCCGCCGACGCCGTTTGGCGAACCGAGATCCGTGCGCCATGCGGCGTTGGTCGCAAAGTAACTGCCGGGGCTCCATTGCTGGAGCGACTGCATTTGGGGCACGGACGTCGGACTGAAATTCACCGAAATCGTCCCGCGGGTCGGGTTGCTGTTGTTGTCGGCGCCGACGATGGAAAACATCGGCATGATCATGCCGCCTTGGTCGTCCGGACCCGGGATCGAGGTGATGAGCTGCGCGCGGAGAAAACCCGCGTGCGAGAGACAAAGAATGGAAAAGATGAATAGTTGTTTCATTGGCAAGAGATGCTCCGGCTCCGAATACGGGCACCGGAAAGGTTAGGTGAAGGGCCGCGGCGCATCGCCCGATAGAAGGGCGAGGGGCACACGGAGGTGAAGACGCGGAAGATTTTCCGCGCTGCGGAATCAAACGCAGCCGGGGATGGGGACCGGGACAGGCGGCGCTTCGGCGCGCGCTGCGGGCCTCATGGCGGCCACATCGGGAAAGACAAAGTCACGGCAATCGCGCGGCGGCAACGCCGCGCACACCGGAGCGGGAAAAACTTCCGTTTTCTTCACCGCAACGACGGTTGCGGGCTTTGTGCGCTCCTTATCCTTCGCCGTTTTGATCGACTCGCACATCGTGCAAGGATGCTCGCCGTCGAATGTCTTCTTCACGCCGGAGAGCAAGGAGCCGTCCGCCTGCGTGTAGTTCCACAGCATCCCGGCCCACGCCATGGTTTGGAGCGTTCCCCAGTGGCCGCCGGCCGTCAGGAAGAGCGCGGCGCCAAGCGCGACGGGGCCGAGGCGAGGGATCAATCTGGCGCGCAGAGAAAGCACCGCAGAGCATGGGCTGCGCCTCCTCGCAGTGTCAACAAGAGCTAAGCGCCGGCCTGGGCCACCGTTTCCCACGCGGCGCGTTGCGCCTCGCTGAGGGCCGAAGGCAGTTGCACGTCGATGACCGCGTAAAAATCCCCGCGGGCCCCGCCGCGTTGCGGCATGCCCTTACCGGGGATACGGAATTTGCGGCCGTTTTGGGTGAGCGGGGGGATCTTCAATTTGGCCCGACCGTCGAGCGTGGGCACCATGACTTCGCCGCCGAGCACGGCCTGCGTCACGGGCAATTCAACTTCGTGGATGATATCCGCACCTTCGACCGTGAATTCCGGATGGCGCTCGAAGCGCACGCGGAGATAAAGATCGCCCGCCTGCCCTCCGCCGCTCCCCTCACCGCCGATGCCGGCCAGGCGGATGCGCTGTCCTTCGCGCACGCCCTTGGGAATTTTCACCGTGTAGGTCTCCACTTTGCCGGAACGTCCGCGCGTGAAGGAAACCTGCCGGGTCGAACCGTGCAGCGCTTCCTCCAGCGTGACCATGATGTCGGCCTCGGCGTCCTGACCGCGCAGCGGCGCGTCCTCGCCGTAGAACGCACTGCCCCGACGCCCTCCGCGCGCGCCCCGACCGAAGAATGACTCGAAGAAATCGCTGAAGCCCGTGCCGCCGAATTGGAATTCCTCCTCGCCGCCGCCGAAGCCGCCCATGCCGCCGGGAAAGCCCCCCGCGTATCCGCCGCCCGGGGGCGGGCGGAATCCTGCGCCCGCCTGCTGCCAGTTCGGACCGAGTTCGTCGTATTTTTTGCGTTTCTCCGCGTCGCTGAGAACCTCGTAGGCCTCGTTGATCTCTTTGAATTTTTCCTCGGCCGCTTTTTTGTCCTGGGCCAGGTCGGGATGGTGCTGCCGCGCGAGTTTGCGGAAAGCCTTCTTGATTTCGTCGGCCGTCGCCGTTTTGGAGACACCGAGTGTCTTGTAGTAGTCGCGGAATTCCACGGGCGCAGAGATTTCCCGGGAGTATAGCTTTGCCCGGACGCGGCAGACCACCAGATTCCGCCGTTGGCGCGGGGCGCGCGGCGCGCTACGCTGGCGCGACCATGCTCGACATCCGCCGCCTCCGCGAAACGCCGGAAACCGTGAAAGCCCTGCTCGCCTTCCGGGGCCCGGGGTACGAGGCCATGGTCGATGAAGTGCTGGCGGTCGACAGCCGCCGCCGGGCCGACGAGACGCGCTGGCAGCACCTTCAATCCGAACGCAAGCGCCTGAGCAAGGAAATCGGCGCGCGCCGGGCGAAGAAGGAAGACAGCTCCGGGCTGGAGGAGGAATCGAAAACTCTCGGCGCGGAAATGGAGTCGCTCCAGGCCGCCGCGGCCGGGGCCGAGCAAAAGCAGCGCGACCTTCTTCTTTCCATCCCCAACACGCCGCACGACGAAGTCCCGCGCGGGTCGGACGCCTCGGCCAACCCCGTGCTGCGCACGTGGGGCCGACCGCCGGAGATCGCGAACGCGCAGGACCACGTGGCCATCGGCACGCGGCTCGGACTCTTCGACCCGGAGCGCGCCGCGAAAATCAGCGGCAGCGGGTTCACCTGCTACACGGGACAGGGCGCGCGCCTGGAGCGGGCGCTCATCTCCTTCCTGCTCGATCTCCACACGCGCGAGCACGGCTACACCGAGATGAGCCCGCCCTTTTTGGTCAATCGCGCCACGATGACCGGCACCGGCCAACTCCCGAAGTTTGAGGCCGATCTTTTCGGCGCGACCGAAAGCGACCTCTTTCTCATCCCGACGGCCGAGGTGCCGGTGACCAATTTCCACCGCGACGAGATTTTGCCGGCCGACCGGCTCCCGCTGAAATACGCGGCTTACACCCCCTGCTTCCGCCGGGAGGCGGGCTCGACCGGACGCGACACGCGCGGCCTCATCCGCATGCACCAGTTCGACAAGGTGGAACTGGTCAAAATCACCACCCCGGAAAATTCCGCGGCCGAACTCGAGTCGCTGACCGCGGATGCGGAGCGGGTCCTGCAACTGCTCGCGCTGCCCTACCGCGTGATCGAGTTGTGCGGCGGCGACCTCGGCTTCAGCGCCTGCCGCACCTATGACATCGAGGTCTGGGCCCCGGGGCACAACGGCTGGCTGGAGGTTTCGAGTTGCTCGAACTTCGGCGATTACCAGGCGCGCCGCATGGCCCTGCGCCACAAGGGGGCGGACGGCAAGAACCACTTCTGCCACACGCTCAACGGCTCGGGCACCGCGTTGGCCCGGCTCTATGTCGCGCTCCTGGAGAACGGGCAGCAATCCGACGGTTCGGTGCATTTGCCCGAGATTCTCCATCCGTATTTCGGCGCGGCGAAGATCACCGCGGCCTGAGCGTCATGAGGAAAGCGGCCGATCTCCTGCCGCGCTTTGTCCGCCGTCTCGGGGCGCGGCCGAAAGGCCGGCCGGCGCTGGTCGGTGTTTCCGGAGGCGTCGATTCCGTGGTGCTGCTCGATTTGTTGCAACGCGCGGGATGCGCCCAACCGATCGTCGCCCATTTCCATCACGGACTGCGCGGCAGGGACGCGGACCTTGACGCGGAGTTTGTCCGCGAGCTGGCCAAGGACGCGGACATGAAGTTCGTGCTGGGTCGCGGCAAAACGCGCGCACGCGCCGAACGGACGAAAGCGTCGATCGAGGAAGCGGCGCGCGCCTTGCGGCGTGAGTTTTTCGCCCACGCGGCGAGGAAGCATGGCGCCTCCGTTGTTTTTCTCGCTCATCACGCCGGCGATGCAGCGGAAACGATGCTCTTCCATCTGGCGCGGGGCGGCGGACGGCGCGGACTCGGGAGCCTGCGGACCGAGGCGGATTTGGTCGAGGGCATCGTCATTGTGCGTCCCCTCCTCGCCTTCACGCGCGCGGAAGTGGAAAAATATGCCAAGGCCCGCAAGCTGGCCTGGCGCGAGGACAAGTCGAACGCCTCGCGCGAGTTCACACGCAACCGGCTGCGGCATGATGTGATGCCGCGGCTGGCCAAAGCGGTCGGGCACGATCCGGTGCCGGTCATGGCCCGCGCGGGAGAAATTCTTGCCGCGGAAGAAGAGTGGCTCGCCGGGCTTGTGGCGGCCGAGGCGAGCAGCGCGCAACTCGAAGTGCGGGCCTTGCGCCGTATGCATGTGGCACATCAGCGGCGTTTGCTCCGCGCATGGCTTGCGGCGCGCACCCGCGGCGAGGTCGATTTCGAAACCATCGAAAATGCGCGGGCCTTGGCCATGTCGAAGGATCAACCGGCGAAAATGAATTTGCCCCGCGCGCATCACCTGCGCCGGCGCGCCGGAAAATTGTTTGTCGAACGCGCGCGCCGCACCAAATGACAAGCGCCACGGCAGATTGCTCCGCCGTGGCGCCGCTCACTACGCCAGTGAATGAATGTCGCGCACTCGCGGACACCCATTCCACATTTGCGTTGATCGGACTGGCGTCCGACAACCAACAAAGAACAACGCCGATTTTGCATCGGGCGCGTTGCCATGTTCCCGCAAGTACCGCCTTTCGTAAGCAGCTTGGGATCAACGGCAGCCATTTTGTGATACGCGGCAAAATTGTTTTTCAATATATTGATAATCAACATTTTAGACTTCACTAGCATACTTAGGATCGGTTCTTCCCTATCCATCGGCATTGACCTGGCCGGCAAGGATCTGTTCTGACCTCTTTATGGCCGACCGCCCTGATTATTTCCCGTTCGTCACCACGGCCCTGAGCAAGATGCTGTGGTCGGCGGTCGGCGTGGCGCTGGCCTCGCTCGCGGGCATTTGGGTGGGTTCGAGCACGGGGTCGGTGGTCAGTCCCTTTTGGCCCGCCTCGGGCGTGGCAGTCGGAGCGGTGCTTTGGTGGGGACGATCAGCCTTGCCCGGGGTGTTCGCGGGAGTCCTGGTTTTCAATCTCTATCTGGGCTTGCCCGGCACTTTCGTCGGGCTTGGGGCGCTGGCCCTGACCTTGGAGGCTTGGCTGGCGGCAATCATCACACGGGCCATTGTCGGAAAGCGCGCGCGCCCGGACACCTTGCGCGGTCTGCTCGCCGTTGTTTTGGGCGGGGCTTGGCTCCCTCCGATTCTCAACGCGATGATTTGCGCGCGCTTCATGCCTCTGGCGGATGGTACGCCGTTCCTGACCGGTTGGAACGATGGGACCCGCTTCGTTCTGGCCAACGGTTTCGGCATCGCACTGATCACTCCGGTCATGCTGGCATGGTGGAGAATGCCGGCGCGCGGTTGGTGGAAGCGGTTTGCTCTGACGAGTGGCGCCGCGGTGGCGGGGATTTGGCTCGTTTTCGAAGCGGAGTTGCCGACCGTCTTGTTGCTGGTCCCGGCCATCGCCGCCGCGCTGGGCACCGGTCTGCGCGGGGCCAGCGTGATCTGCTCCGCCACCGCGACGGTGGTCGTCGTGTTCACGGGCTTGGGCTTCGGGCCGTTGTCCAACCTCGGAGGCGATGACTACCTGCGCATTTATTCGCTTTTCGCCGTATTGGCCTTCGGGGTACTGCCGGTCGGCGCAGCGGGGGGCGAATACCGGCGCATCCTGCGCCAGCGGCATGCGGCGGAGAAAGCGGCCGGACTGCGGTTCTGGGAGTGGAACGACACGGACGGTTTGAGTTTCGAGGGCGGCGAGCCCCCGCTGCAACTTTTCCACGCGGAGCCGGAGCGCGGTTCGCTCGAAACGAAATTTGGCGGCCGCGATGCCCTGTCGTTCTGGCAGGTCGTGGAAAAGAGACCGGACGGTTCACCCCGCGAGGTGGCGGGGATGCTTATCGACGCCTCGGAGCGGATGCAGATGGAAAAAACACGTCGCCAAACGTGGGAGTCGGAGGTCGAACTGCGCAACCTCCGCGCCAGCCTCACACCGCACCTGCTCTTCAATTGCCTGGCCGCCGTGCGCGGCATCGTGCGCACCGATCCGGAGAAGGCCCGCACGTTCATCGATGCCCTGTCGCGCTTCCTGCGCGAAAGCACCGATGCGCAAAGCCGCGAAACCGTGCCGTTGCACGACGAATGGCAACTTTGCGAGGATTTCCTCGGATTGCAGGCCCTGCGCTACGAGCGCGAATTGCCGCGCCTGGCCGCCATCGACGGACCCGCCCACCACGCGCAACTGCCGCCGATGATGCTGCTGAACCTCGTCGAGAACGCGGTGAAACACGGCGAAATCACCCAGAAACATCCGCTCGTGGTCCGCGCCGTGCTGCGGGGGGAGAAACTGGTCGTCGAGGTGCGCAATCGCGGGACGCTGGGACCTCCGCCGCAGGGACGCGCGGGCGGCGTCGGCACGGCCAACGCCCGGCTTCATGCCACCTACGGCCAGGACGCCTCGCTTGCCATCCGGCAGGAAGGCGAGAATGTTGTCGCCACCATCGAGTTGCCCGCCGGGCCGCCCCGGCGAGGCGTGGCAACGCCCTGACCATGCAGACTCTCGACGCACTCATAGTGGACGACGAACCGGGGGCGAGGCGCGACTTGCAAGAGGTGCTCGCCGCGGTGGAGCAGGTGCGGATCGTGGGGCAGGCATCCGACGCGGCCGCCGCCCGGCAGTTGGCGCGACGCCACCGCCCGCACATCATTTTCATGGACGTTCATTTGCCCGGCGCGGACGGCTTCGCGGCACTCGACGGGTTGGACGACAAACAAATCTGCGTCATTTTCACCACGGCCTACGCGCAATACGCGGTGCGCGCCTTCGAAGTGGGCGCCGTGGATTATTTGCTCAAGCCGGTGGACGAAGAGCGTTGCCGCCGCGCGGTGCAGCGCGTCCGCGAACAAATGGCGCGCGCCGCGCCGGAAGCACCCGAGGCCCCGCAGCCCGTCCTCGAAGTGGAGGAGCACGGCGCACGCGTCCGCGTGCCGCTGGCCGAGATCCGCTTGGTCAGCGCGGCAGGCAACTACCTCGAGGTGGAGCACGGCAGCCGGCGCGGCCTGGTGCGACAGACGCTGGAAAATTTCCTCGCCGGGCCCGCGGGAGCGCCCTTCACGCGGATCAACCGCGGACAAGCCGTGCGCCTCTCCGCCGTGCGCGCCTATCGCGGCAGCGCAGCCAAAGGCCTGCAGCTGGTACTCGCCGACGGACGGGAGCTGACGGTCTCGCGGCGTCGCGCGGCCGAAGTGAACGCGGACCTGCGGGCCGGCCGCCTGGCGCGTGACGCGAAAGGCTGACGTCGAGGGTTCTGCTTGCCCGCCGGGCGCATTTTTGGGAAACAGACACGCTTGGCTCCGCGGCATTCCGCCGATGGCCGAGCACAGATTTCCATGGCCAACACTATTCTTGTCGGCGCCCAGTGGGGCGACGAAGGCAAAGGCAAAATCATCGACTACCTCACCGATGACGCGCACGTCGTCGTGCGCAGCCAGGGCGGCAACAACGCCGGCCACACCATCGTTCACGGCAAAAAGAAATTCGTTCTCCACCTCATCCCCAGCGGCATCCTGCGCCGCGGCAAAATCTGCGTGATCGGCAACGGGGTGGTTGTCGATCCCGTCGCCCTGGTCGGCGAAGTCGAAGGCCTGCGCGACCGCGGCATCAAGGTCGGCAAAAATCTCCTGCTCAGCGACGGCGCACACCTTGTCATGCCGTGGCATCGCGCCTTCGACGAGGCCCGGGAGCATCGCCAAGGCAAAAACAAAATCGGCACGACCAAGCGCGGCATCGGTCCCGCTTACGGCGACAAAGCGGCGCGCACGGGCCTGCGCGTGGGCGATCTGCTCGACGCGGACATGTTCGCCAAAAAGTTGAAGCTGCGCCTCGCGGAAAACAACGCCGTGCTCAAGTCGCTCGGCGCGAAACAGATTGCCTACCGGCCGCTGCTCGAGAGCTACCTCGCGGCGGCCAAAGTTTTGCGTCCGTTCGTCACCAACACGGTCGTCTGGCTGCACGAGGCGATGAAGCGCCGGAAGAGCCTGCTTTTCGAAGGCGCACAGGGCACCTATCTCGACATCGACCACGGCACATACCCCTTCGTCACCAGTTCGAACACCACCGCCGGGGGTGCCTGCACCGGTTCGGGCGTTCCGCCCCACCGCATGGACAAGGTGATCGGGGTGATGAAAGCGTACACGACGCGGGTGGGCGAAGGACCGTTCCCCACCGAGGATGACAAGCTCGGCGAAATGCTCCACGGAATGGGACGGGAATTCGGGGCGACCACGGGCCGGGCCCGCCGCTGCGGCTGGTTCGACGCGGTGGCCGCGCATTATGCGGCCATGATCAACGGCATCGACGAAATCGCCGTGACCAATCTCGACGGACTTGACGACGTTCCGTCGATCAAAGTCTGCACCGCCTACAAGCTCGACGGGAAAACGATCAAGCACCCGCCGAGCGATGCGGCCGAATGGGAGCGATGCCGGCCGGTCTACCGGACATTCCCGGGTTGGATGCAGCCGACCACCGGGGCGCGCGCCTTCAAGGAGCTGCCCCCGAAGGCGCGGCGTTACGTGCGGGCCCTCGCGGAATTGACCGGCGGCAAACTCGGGATTGTGAGCGTGGGCGCGGGCCACGACGAAACCATCCGCTTGTGAGCAACCCGTCCGGAGTTCCCGCGGACAAACTGCCGCGACACATCGCCGTCATCATGGACGGCAACGGCCGCTGGGCACGGGAGCGGGGGTTACCGCGCATCGAGGGTCACCGGCGCGGTTCGGAAGCAGTGCGCGCCTGCACCGCCGCGTGCCTGGAAGCGGGAGTTCCCCACCTCACGCTCTACGCGTTCAGCAAGGAAAACTGGCAGCGCCCGGCCGACGAGGTCGGAGCGCTCATGCTTTTGCTGGACCGTTTTCTGGCCGAGCGCACCGCCGAGATCATGGATCGCAATATCCGGCTCCGCGCCATCGGGCATTTGCAGGATCTGCCCGACAAAGCACGCAAGCGTTTGGAAGAGACCATCGCGCGGTCGGCCGGCAACACCGCCCTCACCCTCACGCTCGCCCTGAGTTACGGCGCCCGCACCGAGATTGCCGACGCGGCGCGGCAACTGGCCCGCGAAGCCCGGGCCGGCAGCCTCGACCCGGAGACCATCGACGAGGCGGCGGTGTCATCACGCCTTTACACCGCGGGGCTTCCGGATCCCGACCTGCTGCTGCGGACCTCGGGCGAAATGCGCATCTCAAATTTCCTGCTCTGGCAAATCAGCTATGCGGAAATTGTCGTCACACCCAAACTGTGGCCGGACTTCGCCAAAGAGGATCTTTTCGCGGCGATGCAGGAATATGCTCGACGCAACCGCCGCTACGGCGGCATCTGAAGGGGACGTGCGCGCGAAACAAAAAATCCTGGTAGCCGATCCGGACTCCGATTTCCTGTCCTGGGCCAAGACCCAGCTGGGTGCGGACGACGTGGAAGTGATCACGGCGGAGACCTCGGAAGACGCTTTCCGTCTGTTCAACGCGGAGAAACCTCTCGTCACCATCACGGAGATGCGTCTTGGCACGCACAGCGGCCTCGAGTTGCTCGCGCGGTTGCGCAAGCGCGATCCGAACGCCCTCGTCATCATCACCGGCGCGCTCGGCACGACTCAGAGCGTGATCGAGTCGATGCGCCTGGGCGCGTTTGATTTTGTGCGCAAGGAGCAGCTGCCGTTCAACCTGAAGATTGTTGTCGATGCGGCCATCAAGGCGGCCTCCGAGTCGCTGCGCGCGCAGAAATTCGAGCCCAGCCTGACCGTCGAGCAGCACCAGGACAGCATCGTGGGTCAATCGCCGGCCATGCAGGAGGTCTTCAAGATGATCGGCCGTATCTCGAACAGCGACGCGGCGGTCATGATCACCGGCGAGAGCGGTTCAGGCAAGGAACTGGTGGCGCACGCCATCCACCAGTATAGCGCGCGGCACGACCGGCCATTCCTGGCCATCAATTGTGCGGCCATCCCCGAGAATCTTTTGGAGAGCGAGCTCTTCGGTCACGAGAAGGGATCGTTCACCGGCGCCAACGCCCAGCGCATCGGGCGTTTCGAGCAGGCCGACGGCGGCACACTCTTTCTCGACGAGATCGGGGAAATGCCGCTGCCGCTCCAAGGCAAACTGTTGCGCGTGCTCCAGGACGGGGCGTTTTCCCGGGTGGGCGGCAACGACGTCATCCGCACAAGTGTGCGCATCGTGGCCGCGACGAACAAAAACCTCGAGGCCGAGATCCAGGCCAAAACTTTCCGCGAAGACCTTTTTTACCGCATCAACGTCGTCCGCCTGCAACTTCCGCCGCTGCGCAACCGGCCGGAAGACATCAAGCTTCTCGCCGAATACTTCCTGAGGCGCGTCGCCGCGCAAAAGCACAAGCCGCAACTGCAACTCAGCACCGAGGCCGTCGAGGTACTCCAGACCTATCCTTGGCCGGGCAACGTGCGCGAGTTGGAAAACACCATCCAACGCGCCGCCGTGCTGGCCACCTCGGACGTGCTGCTGCCCAAAGACCTTCCGCTGGGCGAAAGCACGCCGCCGCCCGGCCCCGCAGCCGGGGAAGGGGCGACCTACCCGGCCGGTCTGGAGGAAGCCGCCGCGCTGCTTTTCGAGACGGCCAGCGCGCGGCCCGGACTCGAATTGCTTCCGTGGCTGGAAAAAGACTTCACGCGTCGCGCCATGGAGTCGACCGGACAGAATCAGGTCCGCGCGGCCAAGTTGCTCGGCATCACGCGGGCCACGCTGCGCAAACGGCTCGAGCATCTGCGCGCCGAATCGGCGTGAGCTCCCCCGCGCGCGGCTGGCGCCATGGTTGTGGCGGGTGGACGAGCGCCGACTCCGTGCCCCTCACCGATCGTGCCTTGCGCTATGGCATGGCCGTCTTCGAGACGATCGGGATACGCGGCGGCCAGCCGCTGTTTTTTGCCGAGCACGCCCGGTTGCTCGCCGCCGCGGCCCGGGAACTTCTCGGGTTGCACATCGAACCGGACGTTCCGGAACTCCATCCCGCAGACCGCGGCGTGCTGCGGCTTTATGTCACCGCGGGCGACGGCACACCGACTGATCCGGCGGAGAACCCGCGTCTTTTTGCGCTTTTCGACGCGCTGGCCGGCGAACTTCCCGGGCAGCAGTCGGCCCGACTGCACCCGCAAGCCGTCTTCCCCTTCGCGCACGGGGCGAAGACCGCGAATTACTGGATGCAATGCGCCGCGCAGGCCGCGGCGCGGGCGGACGGTTTCGACCACGCGCTGCTCTTCGACGAGGAGGGGCGCGTTTTATCGGCGGCCATGGGCAATGTGTTCTTTGTGATGGACGGTGAACTTTGCACCCCCTCGCTGTCGCTCGCGGTGCGACCGGGCGTGATGCGTTCCTGGGTCATGGACCGACAACCGGCCCGCGAGATCGAGTGCCCCGCCTGGCGGATGGAGGAGGCCGGGGAAATTTTCCTGACCAACAGCCGACTCGGGGTCATGCCTCTGCAATTCGGAAAGATCGGACCCGGTCCGGTCGGGTGCGCCTTGCGCGACCGTTGCCATCGGGAAAAACTCGTCCCGTGAGCCATCCGTTGCTGTCCGCCGGGGACGCCAGTTCCGCCGCGCGGCGCTGGCGCGAAGCCGCCCGCCGGGGCGCCCCCGCCGTGGCCGGGGGTGCGGCCGCGCCGGCCCAACCATTTTTCGCCGCATGGCTGGCGCGGGAGTCGGGGCGAACGCTGTGCGTGGTTTGCCCCGGGGTGAAACGGCAGGAAGAATTTTTCCAAGACCTGAGATTTTGGAACAGCGAGGCCCTGCTCGTGCCGGATCTGGAGCTCTCGACCGCGGGTGCGTCCCCCGACCCGGAACTGGCCGCCGCGCGCCTCGGGGCCCTGCGCGAATTGCGGGGCGGAAAAATCCCGCTGGTCGTCGTCACGGAGGACGGCCTCGATCACGCCGCCCCCTCCCCGCCGGCCCTGGAAAAGGAGACCAAGCGCCTGCGGCGCGGCCAATCACTCGACCCGCGCGAGCTGGCCGCGGAGTTGGAGCGTTCGGGATTCGCCCGCGTGCCCACCGCCGCGATGCGCGGCCAATACGCCGTGCGCGGCGGCATCCTGGATGTCTTTCCCTGGCAAACCGCGCTTCCCGTCCGGCTGGAATTTTACGGCGACGAACTCGAGTCCTTGCGCTCCTACGATCCCGACTCGCAGCGCTCGGTCGAGACCCTCGATTCCTGCGAGATCTGCCACGGCACCCCCGACGACGGCGAGAAGGCCAAAGTCCGCGATCACCTGCCCGCCGACACGCTCTTTCTCGCGATCGAGGAAGCCATGCCCGGCGCGCCGGTCCGCTTGCACTCGGGGCCGGTCTTGGCCGACAGCGACGAAATCGAGATCACCGCCGGAGCCCATCCGGCCGGGGACTTTGCGGCCGGCGACGTCGTCCTGCTCGAACAAAGACGGCGCGACTTGTTCCGCCAGATCGGCCGCTGGCAGACCGAGGGCTGGAATGTGCAGATCGCCTGCACCAATGAAGGCGAGGCCACGCGCCTGCGCGAGTTGGCGGCCGGCGAGGCGCAGAGCCCCCGCCCACTGCCCGTGGTTCTGGGGGCGGTCACCCGCGGGTTTTTGCTGCCGGAAGCGCGGTTCGTGCTGCTCACCGACGCGGAAATCTTCGGGCGCGCGGCCAGCCTGGAGCAGAGGCGCGGCGGCTGGCAGCGAGCCCGGGCGGCCCTGGCCCGGCAAAATTTGCGCTTCGATGATTTCATCGAGGACGAACTGGTGGTGCACCTCGACTACGGCATCGCGCGCTTTCGCGGATTGCAGGTGCTGGCCGGGCAAGAGGAGGCCGGCGAAGTTCTCACCCTCGAATTCGCCCGCAGATCGAAACTTTATGTCCCTCTCGACCAAGGATGGAAAGTTTCCCGCTACATCGGAATCGGCCGGAAAAACCCCGCGCTGAGCGAACTGGGCGACGGACGTTGGCAAAAAGCGCGGGCCAAGGCGGAACAATCCGTCCTGGCTTACGCGGAAAAACTCCTGCGGGTGCAGGCCGAGCGCGAGATGGAGCCGGGGATCACCTTTCCGCCGGACAATACGTGGCAGGGCGAGTTCGAGGGATCGTTCCCCTTCGAGGAAACTCCCGACCAGTTGACCGCCATCGCCGAGACCAAACACGACATGGAGTCGACCCAACCGATGGACCGTCTCATCTGCGGCGACGTGGGCTTCGGCAAGACCGAGGTGGCGATCCGCGCGGCGTTCAAGGCGGTGATGGGCGGACGCCAGGTGGCTTTCCTCGCGCCGACCACCGTGCTGGCCCAGCAGCACTGGCAGACCCTGCGCGAGCGCATGTCCGACTACCCCGTGACCATCGGGTTGCTCAGCCGTTTCCGCACCGCGAAGCAACAAAGGGAGGTGCTGGCCGGCTTGAAGGAAGGCGCCGTGGACATCGTGGTGGGAACCCACCGCCTGCTCGGCCGGGACGTGGCCTTCAAAAATCTCGGGCTCGTCGTGGTGGACGAGGAACAGCGCTTCGGGGTGCTCCACAAAGAAAGGCTGAAGGAAAACTTCCGCAAAGTGGACGTGCTGACGCTTTCGGCCACGCCGATCCCGCGCACGCTTTACCTGTCGTTGCTCGGCGCACGCGACATGAGCACGATCGAAACACCGCCGCCGAACCGCATTCCCGTGGAAACGGTCATCTGCGGTTACGACGAACGCATCGTGCGCGATGCCATCAAGCGCGAGATGGCGCGCGGCGGACAGGTCTACTTCCTGCACAACCGGGTCAAGTCGATCGGCCTCCTCGAGAAACGGATCAAGGAACTCGTGCCGCAAGCGCGCGTGCTGGTCGGCCACGGGCAAATGCCGGAGGACGGACTCGAGGAGGTGATGGCCAGGTTTGTCGCGGGCGACGCCGATGTGCTCCTTTGCACCACGATCATCGAAAGCGGGCTCGATATTCCGAATGCCAACACCATCATCATCGACCGCGCGGACCGGTTCGGTTTGGCCGATTTGTACCAATTGCGCGGGCGCGTCGGACGATCCAACCACAAAGCCTACGCCTATCTCCTGCTCCCGCGCGAGTTGATGGGCGGCACGGGCGAGGCGCGGCAGCGCATCGCGGCCATCCGGCAGTATTCCAACCTCGGGGCCGGATTCCGCGTGGCCATGCGCGACCTCGAAATTCGCGGGGCCGGCAATATTCTCGGCACCGAGCAGAGCGGGCACATCCTCGCCATCGGGTTCGAATTTTACTGCCGCTTGCTCAAAGCCGCCGTGGCCAAACTCAAGGGGGAAAAAGCAACGGGGCGTCCCGAAGTACGGGTGGAAATCGATTTTCTCGCCACCGACCCCGCCGCGGCCGCCCCCGGGCGCTTGCCCGCTTGGATTCCCGCCGATTACATCGCCGAACCGCGGGAGCGCATCGCCGCCCACCGCGAGTTGGCCGAAGCCGGAACGCTGCCCGCCCTGGACCAAGTCAAGGCCCGCTGGAGGGACCGCTACGGGCGCCTTCCGGCCCCGGCCCGCAACCTCCTGAAGCTGGGAGCCATCCGCTTGCGCGCCGCCGCGGCGGGCATCGATTTGGTGGCCACCGAGGGCCCGGTGCTGAGGCTGCGCCGGAACGGCGATTTCATCATGGTGGGCCACCGGCATCCCCGCCTGGAGAAGGACGATCCTTCCTTGAAATTGCGCCAGATTCTTTCACTCTTGCAGCAGTTGTGAGACCTTCCATCCGCCTCGCGGCCACCATGGCCGCCATCTTGACCGCCGCGTCGCCCTCCCGCCTTGCCGCCCAGCAGGAGAAAATGGTCGACGGCATCGCCGCCATCGTGAACTCGAATGTCGTCACCTACGGCCAGGTGCGCGAACTGCTCATGTTCCGGCAACGCTCGATGAGCCAGCAGGAGATGACCGCCGAGATGAGGGAGCAAATGAAGGAAACACAAGATGCGGCCGTCAACGATCTGGTCGACCGGCAACTCATCATCGACGCATTCAAATCCGAGGGTTTCCAGATCCCCGAATACGTGGTCGACGATCGCATCAACTCGCTCATCCGCGGGGAATTCGGCGGCGACCGCACGGCTTTCGTGCGCACCCTCAAAGCGCAAGGCTTCAGCCTCTCCCGTTTTCGCGAGGTGGAACGCGAGAAAATCATCGTGCAGGCCATGCGGCAGCGGGCGGTGAAGTCGGATTTCGTCATTTCTCCGGACAAAATCGAGGCATTCTACCGATCCAACATCGGAAAGTATTCCACGCCGGAAGAAATCCGCCTGAGCATGATCGTGCTGCGACCCGACGCAGCCGACAGCGAGGACCCGCTGGCGGTCGCGCGGGATGTGGCCAAGGAAATCCGGCAAAAACTGGCCGACGGCGCAGACTTCGCCGGCATGGCGCAGATGTATTCCCAAGACAGTACCGCCGAATTGGGCGGGGACTGGGGATGGATCGACCGCCAGACCCTGACCTCGGAGCTCAACAGCGTGGCGTTCTCGCTCAGCCCGGGCCAACTCAGCGATGTCATCCAGGTTGGCGACGCTTTCTACATCATGCGCGTCGAGGCGAAAAAGGCCGCGGTGACCAAACCCCTCAGTGAAATGCGGGACGAGATCAGCGCCAAACTGTTCGAGGAAGAGAAACTGCGCCTGCAGAAACAGTGGATCGAAGGCCTGCGCCGCAAGGCCTACGTGAAAATCTTTTGACCGCCCCGTCGCGCCCCGTTCTCGGCCTGACCGTCGGCGACCCGGCCGGCATCGGCCCCGAAATCGTCGGCGCCTGCCTGGCCGATCCGCATCTGCCGCAAGAATGCGATTACCGCGTCATCGGGACGGCCCGAGGTTTCGCCGCGGGGCGCCCCGACAGCGCCTCCGCACGCGCTTCCTGGGAGGCCCTCAAGGAAGCCGCCAAACTCCTGGAGAACGGCGGGATCGCCGGGGTGGTCACCGGACCGGTAAGCAAGGAGGGACTGCACAACGTCGGCTTCCCCTTTCCCGGACAAACGGAATTTTTCGCCGCGCGCAGCGGGACGGACAACTACGCCATGTGCCTGACCGGCGGTCCGCTCACCGTCGGGCTGGTCACGATCCACGTGGCTTTGCGCGACGTGCCGCGACTCCTCAAGAAAGAGGAAATCGTCCGCACGGGAAAATTGCTGGCCCGGTTCGTCGGGCGCCGCCGGGGACGCGCGCCGCGCGTCGCCGTGGCCGGACTCAATCCGCATGCGGGCGAGGGCGGCCTGTTCGGCAACGAGGAAAACGAGGTCATCGCCCCCGCGGTGGAAGAGTTGGCGCGCGAGGGAGACTTCAGCGGCCCGCACGCGCCGGACACCGTTTTCCACCGCGCCATCCAAGGGGAGTTCGATGCCGTGCTTTGCATGTACCACGATCAGGGGCTGATTCCTTTGAAGCTTCTCGCTTTCGACAGCGGCGTGAACGTGACCCTCGGCCTGCCCTTTCCCCGGACCAGCCCGGACCACGGCACGGGATTCGACATCGCCGGCACCGGCCGCGCCAACCACGCCAGCATGCTGGCGGCGATCAGGCTGGCGGTGGAGCTGTTGTGAGGTTCCGTCTGTCCCCTCCAAACGCCGTTCTTCTCAGATCATGTAGTCCGGTTCGCCGGACTGCTCGTGCAGACCGCACTCGCGCTTGAGGCCGCTGAAGCGCGTATCCTCGGGGCGCATCCCGTCGGCAAAACGCGTGGTGCTGTGCACATCGCCCACGCTGACGTATCCCTGCTCCCACAGCGGATGGTAGGGCAAATCGTGGGCCTGCAGGTATTCGCCGACCTGCCGGTCGCTCCAATCGATGATCGGATGCACTTTGAGCACCCGGTTCTGCTGTTTGACCACGGACAATTCCTCGCGCGTCGAAGCGTGCTCGCGGCGCAAGCCGGTGAGCCAGACACGCGCACCGAGTTCGCGCAGGGCTCGGTTCATCGGTTCGACCTTGTTGAGGCGACCGTATTTCTCGAGGCCCTCCACTCCCTGCTCCCATAATTTGCCGTAGAGCGCCTCCTGCCGCGCCGGGGTCAGTGCGGGGGTGTAGACCTTGAGGTTAAGACCGAGGCGCTCCGTGAGTTGCTCGGCAAAAAGGTAGGTCTCGGGAAAAAGGTAGCCCGTATCGATGAAAACCACGGGAATCTGCGGATCGATCCGCGTGACCAGATGGAGCATGACGGCCGACTGCACCCCGAAGCTCGTGCTCAGGGCCGCCTGCCCAGGGAACCGCCCGGCCACCCAGCGGATGCGATCGGCGGCCGCCAGGGGCTCGAGCTCGCGGTTCCAATCCTCCACCTGTTCGGGGGCGGTCTGTGCGGTTGCGGACATGACGGGCCAAGCGAAATAAGGCCTGGGAGCCCGCGGGGCAAGGACAACCCGACTGCTTTGCGCTTGAGGGCTCGGCCTCCTCTTTCTAGGGTGCCCGTCCCATGGCTGTCCTTATTGTCGGTTCCATCGCGCTCGACGACGTCAAAACACCGGTCGAGGAACGTTTCGATCTGCTGGGGGGCTCGGCCTCCTACGCCTCCGTGGCCGCAGGCTACTTCTCGCCGGTCAATCTGGTCGCGATCGTCGGCGAGGATTTCCCGGCCGACCATTGGAACTTCCTGCAGAAACGCGGCATCAACCTCGAGGGCGTGCAGCGCGCCCCGGGCAAGACCTTCCGTTGGTCGGGCGAATACATGTGGGACATGAACACGCGCGAAACCCGCTCGGTTGCCCTGAATGTCTTCGAAACTTTCTCGCCCACCCTGCCCGACCATTTCAAATCGAGCGACTTCGTGCTGCTGGCCAACATCGCGCCGGACCTGCAGCTGCAGGTGCTCGACCAGATGGAGAAACCGAAGTTTGTCATCGCCGACACGATGGACCTCTGGATCAACATCGCGCAGCCCGCCTTGCTCGACCTGCTCAAGCGCGTCGACATGCTCATTCTCAACGACAGCGAGGCGCGCGAACTGACCAAAGAAACCAGTCTGATCAAGGCCGGCAAAAAGATCCAATCACTCGGCCCACGTATCGTGGCCGTGAAAAAGGGTGAACACGGATGCCTGCTCTTCGGCGAGAACGGTGATTTCTTCAGCTGTCCCGCATATCCGCTCGAGGACATCCACGATCCCACCGGCGCGGGCGACACCTTCGCCGGCGGCCTGACCGGATACCTCGCCAGCCGCGGCAACCACGACGTGAGCTTCAAGACACTGAAGACGGCGGTCGTCGTCGGCAGTGTCCTGGCCAGTTATAACGTGGAGGCCTTCAGCCTCGAGCGCATGCGCTCGGTCGAGCAGAAAGACATCCTGTCCCGCTTCGCCCAGTTCCAAGACCTCGCGCACTTCGAGGCGGATCTGCCTTGAGAGGATCCTGACAAAAGGACAAGGGAGACAGGGCAAAGGCCCCGTTGACGAACCCCGCTCCCCTCCTTGGGAAACGCGCTCAGCCGGCCAGCTGCGCCGACGGAAACCAGACGTAGAGCATCAGGTAGACGATCACCCCGGTGATCGAGACATACAGCCAGAGCGGCAGGGTGATGCGCGCCCATTTGCGGTGCCGGTCGAACCGGGCGCGCAGAGCCGGGATCACCGTCATGAGGACCAGCGGCACGATGGCCGCGGCGAGGATCACATGCGTTATGAGGATGAAGAAATAGACCGGCCGCACGATGCCTTGCGCGGTGAACTTCACCGAACCGACGTGGTAATGGTACACGACGTAGCACGCGAGAAAGGCGGCCGAGACCACCAGCGCGGACACCATGCAGGCGATGTGCTGCGCTTTGCGCTCATGCCTGATGAACCACCACCCTGCGAGGAGAAGCAGCGTGCAGAGAGAATTGAGCGAGGCGTTGACCGCCGGGAGGTCGGTGACGCTCATTCGCACCCGCTCTTCGTGGCGTCGGCCGCTTTGATCGCCCGGGCGACGAACCATCCCAGGCCGCTGCAAAGGACGAACAGGAAGACCAGCATGAAGATCACTCCCCAGGAGAACCCGAATCCGGCCATCACCGTGGCCGCCTCGACATCCTCACCCGGCTCACGGCAACCCGCGCAGGCCAAAGCCGGCACGTTGAGCAGCGCGAGGGCAAACATGATGGCGAGCCACTTCATCGGGCGGAAATTATACCCTTACCCCTGCGGAGTCGAGCCGGCGGATTGCTCCCGCAGGAGGTTGCCCGTGTCGGTGAGAATTTTGGGCATGAGTTCGGGGTCCTCCAGCATGCGCGCGCTGCGGACCATGCCGTGGCCGTCGACCACGAGGAACATGGTTCCGTGGACCGGTTCGCCGTTTTCCTCGGCCAAATGCTGCATGAATCCCTCGGTCACCAGCTTTTCGATGACCGCTTTGTCGCCGGTGAGAAATTTCCACCGCTCCGGATCGGCCTTGTTGGCCCCGGCGTAGGCCTTGAGCACTTCCGGAGTGTCGTGCTCCGGATCGACAGTGACCGAGACCAGTTTGATTTCCGGCGCTTTCACCAAAGCGCGCTGCATCTCGAGCATGCGCGCGGTCATGAGAGGGCACGGCCCCTTGCATCGCGTGAAGATGAAGTCGGCGATCCAGATTTTCCCGCGCAGGTCCTCATTGGTCACGGTGTTTCCGTCCTGGTCGGTCAGGACGAAACCGGGCACCTCGCGGATGACGGGCAGTCGCTCGATGTCGCGGCGTTCGGAACCGCGCCACATCGAGTAACCCATGACGACAGCCAGGACGAAGGCGAGAAACGCACCGGCCCAACCCAGACGCTGCATGCGGTCCGCGATGCGGTCGCCTTGCCGATCGTCACTCATCGTCCGCGCGCGGTCAGATCAGATAAAGGACCGAGTAAAGGAAGATCCAAACCACATCGACAAAGTGCCAATACATACCCGCGAGGATGAGGTAGGTGTGGTTCTGCGCGGTGTAAGCGCCGCCCAATTGGCGAAAGAAGGCCACGAGGATAAGCAGGACGCCGACGGCCACGTGCGCTCCGTGGAAACCGGTGAGCACAAAGAACGAGGAGCCGTACACGCCACCTTGATCGAACCAAAGACCCTCGTGGTGCAGGTGCGTCCACTCGTAAGCTTGGATCCCGAGGAAGAGGGATCCGAGCAGGATGGTCACCCCCAACCAGAAGAGTCCTTTTTTGCCATTTTTGACGGCAACTTCGGCGAAGTGGTAGGTGAAGCTGCTGGCCACCAAGAACACGGTGTTGATGCCGGTGAGCAGGACGGGCAGTTTCGGATACTCGGCCGAAGGCGGCCAAGCAGGAGAACTGAGTCGGAGCACGACATAGCCGCCGATCAAGCCGGCGAAGAGCATGGCCTCGGAGGCCAGAAACATGGTCATGCCGAAGATCGCGAGTTTCGGCGGGTTGTGCGGGGCTTCGTGGGCGGTTAAGGCGGCGGTGCTCATTGGCTGGATGGTTTTAGGGCAAAATGGTGCTGAAGGAAAGTCGTCAGGTCAGGAAAGCCTTCCAGAGGATGATGACCGCACAAAAGAGGACGGCAAAGACGGCCATGGCCACCAGAAGGCGCCGGTTGGCGCGGCGGGTTTTGGCGTCCGGTTCATTCATCGGGCGAGGACCATGAGGCCGAGAAGCAGCGGCAAGTAGGCGATCGAGCCGAGGAACAGGGCTTTGGCGGCAGGCACCGAGCCCCCGCTCACGGCGAATTTTCCGGCCAAGGCGGTGAATCCCACCCCCAAAGCGAGCGCTCCGTAAAAATAGAGCTCCGAGTATCCGAAGAAGACGGAAGGCAGCAAACTCACCGCGAGGAGCGCCAGCGAATAAACCACGGCTTGGCGTCCGGTCATGGCACCGCTCTCGTCGCCTTCGGACAGCATTTTGAATCCAGCCTGCGCGTAATCGTCCCGATAAAGCCACGCGATGGCGAGGAAGTGCGGCATTTGCCAGAGGAACAGAATTACAAAAAGGGTCAGCCCCTCGGCATCGATCGATCCGCGCGCGGCCGTCCACCCGATCAGCGGGGGCAACGCGCCCGGCACCGCTCCGATGATCGTGTTGAGCGTGGTGATGCGTTTGAGCGGTGTGTAAACAAGGATGTAAAAAACGATGGTTGTGGCCGCCAGCGCGGCGGAAAGCAGGTTGGCAAAAAGCCCGAGGCAACCGACCCCGGCGACGCAAAGCGCGAGTCCGGCCAGGAGGGCATCGGTCGCGACCATGCGGCCGGCCGGCAACGGACGGCGGGCGGTGCGCTTCATCAGCCCGTCATGTTCCCTTTCCCACCACTGGTTGAGGGCGGCGGCTCCCGCTGCGCTGAGGGCCGTGCCGGCCAAAGTCGCGGTGAGCAGGAGCCAGTCCCAAGACTCGCGCACCCCGAGAGCGAAGCCCGCCATGGCCGTGGCCAGAGTGAGCAGGCTGAGCCGCGCCTTGACCAGCTCGGCCAGATCGGAGGCGGCCGCCGCGCCGCGCGGACGGGTCTGGATGGCGGATTTCATCAGGCGGCCACGAGTCTTTCGGCCCCGCGCTTGAGTTCGGCGGCCCGCGGCGAAAACGCAGCGAGAAGAAAACATTGGGAGACACCCAAAAACAAGGTCAAGGCCCCCACCGCAACGTGGGCCGTGGTGATGTCGGCCGCCTTGTCGGAGAGGACGGTCCAAGCCCCCAGACCGACCTGCAGGACCACGAGGACCAACCACCAGCGCGCGGCGAGACGAACGCCCATGGCCGCCTTCCGGGCGTGCCATGCGTAGGCCGCGATGCCGGAGAAGACAACGAGAGCCAGCAAGCGATGGAGCATGTGGACGTGGATATTGACCAAAGTCGTCGGCACTTCCCCCGAGGCGATGCGCCCGGCATTGATGACTTCCAGCTCCGGTGCGCTGATCGAGGGCCAAAGTTGCCCGTAAGCGAGCGGAAAGTCATGCACGGCAAGGCCCGCGTGCTCGTGCCGCATGGTCGCACCGACGGCAAGTTGGAGGTACACCAGAACCGTCAACGTGACGGCCCAACGCAAGAGGCCGGGCGCGTGCCAGCGCCAGCGCGCCCCGCCCGCGGCAAAGGCTTTGCTCAAAGCAATGGCCATGACGATGAGAAGGGCAATGAAAGCCTGCGCGAGCATGCCGTGGAAAATTCCGATCTCGTCCTTGATCAGGACCACGCGCAGGCCGCCGAGCACACCCTGCAGGATGACGGCCCCCACCGCAATGTAGCCCAGCACGCGGACCCAGCGGCGCGGCTCGGCGAACCAAAGGAGAACGGCAAGGATGACCGTGAGCAAGCCGACGCCCGAGGCGATGAGACGGTGCGTGTGCTCGTAGAAAATTCCCCCCACCCAACGCGAGATGGGAAAAGTGAACATGTTGTAACCGTAACTGTTCGGCCAATCGGGCACGGTCATACCGACACCCTTCGAAGTGACGAGGCCCCCGCTGAGCAGCAGCACGAAGGCGCACACGACGGTGAAGACGGCGTAGACGAACACCAGCGTCCGCCCGGTGCCGTAAGGTGCCGCCGTTCCATGCATGGCTTGGTGGGCCCCGCGGGCCGGGTCAGTGGACTTCCAGACGGGCGCCCTCAGGCGCTTTCTCGTCCTGCGGAAGATAGTCCTTGGCCATACCGGGCACGCTGTACTCGTAGGGCCCGTTGTAGACAGTGGGCGTGTGCTCGAAGTTCCCGTGACCCGGAGGGGAAGGAACCGTCCACTCCAGCGTGGTGGAGTGCCACGGATTTTTGCCCGCCGGTTTGCCGTGGCGCAGGCTCCAGATGAAATTCCAGAGAAAGATGAAAGTGGCCAGTCCCATGCCGAAAGCGGCCCAGCTGACAAAGACATTCATGGGTTGCAGGGCCCGCAGATGATCGTAGACGGTGGGATCGGCGATGCGGCGCATCATGCCCCCCAAGCCGAGGTTGTGCATGGGGAAGAACGTCAGGTTGAAGAATATGAAGGTGGCGAAGAAATGAATCTTGCCCCACGTCTCGTTCATCATGCGTCCGAACATTTTCGGATACCAAAAGTAGATCGCGGCGAAGGCGCCGAACAGACTGCCGCCGAAAAGCACGTAGTGGATGTGCGCGACGATGAAGTAGGAGTTGTGGATGAACAGGTCGACAGGCGTGGAAGCCATGAAGATGCCGCTCAAGCCGCCGATGACGAACATCGAGACGAAAGCCAGGGCGAAGAGCATCGGCGTGGTGAATTCGATCGAACCGCGCCACACGGTACCCATCCAGTTGAAGGTTTTGATGGCTGAGGGCACCGCGATGATCATGGTCGAGACCGAGAAGGCGGCCGCCAGGGTGAGGTTCATCCCGCTGACGAACATGTGGTGGCCCCACACGACGAAACCGAGAAAGCCGATGGCCACCATGGCCCAGACCATCGCTTTGTAGCCGAAGATGGGCTTGCGGGCGAAGACGGGCAGTATTTCCGAAACCAGGCCCATGGCCGGGAGGATCATGATGTAGACCTCGGGATGCCCGAAGAACCAGAAAAGGTGCTGCCAGAGGAGCGGTTGGCCCCCTTGGGCGGCGAAGAACGTCGTGCCGAAGTTGAGATCGGTGAAGAGCATGGCCGCGGCGGCCGAAAGCACCGGCACCGCCAGAAGCAGCAACCATGCGGTGATGAAGAGTGCCCAGACCGAAAGGGGCAAACGGAACATGGTCATGCCCGGCGCCCGCATGTTGATGATGGTGGTGATGTAATTGGTCGCGCCGGCGATGGAGGAGAGCCCGTTGATAAAGAGACCGACACACCAGAGGCTCTGGCCGATCTGCGTGTTGTTGCTGTAGGCGGGGGTCGAACTAAGCGGGGCGTAAGCGGTCCAACCCGACTGGGCCGCGCCGCCGTCGACGAAGAAACTGGCCACGAGGATGATGCCGGACACGACGTAGAGCCAGTAACTCATGGCGTTGAGCGTCGGAAAAGCCATGTCGCCCGCCCCGATTTTCAGGGGGATGAGGTAATTGCCGAAACCTCCGATGAGCAGCGGCATGACCACCAGGAACACCATGACGGTGGCGTGCATGGTGAAGAACATGTTGTAACCGCCGGGCAGGATGACACCGTCCACCGCGATGGTCGAAGGCAGGAGGCTGCCGATGAGCGGAACCTCCACGCCCGGATAAGCCAACTGGTAGCGGATACCCATGGCGAGCAGGCCGCCGATGAGCAAAAAAACAAAACTCGTCCACAGGTACTGCAGACCGATCATCTTGTGGTCGACCGACCAGATGTAGGTGAAAAAGAAGTTTGGTTTGTGGTGGTGGTCGTGGTGGGCGTCCGCGGGGGATTCCGGGACGAATGTGGTGACGCTCGTGCTCATGGTTGCTGCTCCCCTTCGTTACGCTGCGCGACCAGCGGCGGACTCGCCGTGGTCGACGCGCTCTGCGCCTCCGCGGCCTTGGCCGCGATCTTGCCCGCCTGCCACTTGTCGAACTCCTCCTGCGTGACCACGCGGATCGGCGCCTTCATGTTGTAGTGGCCCGAGCCGCAAATCTGGCTGCAAGCCAACTGAAAATCCCCCGTCTTGGTCGTCTCGAACCAGACCCACGCGATGGTGCGGCCGGGCACGGCGGCCTGGTAGAGACGGAACTCGGGGACATAGAACGAGTGGATGACATCGCGCGAGTGCAGATATATGTGCACCGGCTTGCCCACGGGAACAACCAGCTCCGTACTGGAAAAATCATCCGCTCCCGCCGGGTCGTCCGGCACCAGGGCGAACTTGTTTTCGGTCGAGTAAAGCTTGGTGTCGACCTTGCCGAGTTTGCCATCGGCCCCCGGATAGCGCATGTCCCAGCCGAACTGGTAGCCGACAATGTCGACCCTCACCGAATCGGCCGGCGGCTCGCTGTGCAACTCGCTCCACAGGCGGTTGCTGTAGATGACCAGGCCGATGAAGATCGCCGTGGGAATCGCCGTCCAGATGATTTCCAGCTTGTTGTTTCCGTGGCTGTAGTAGGCACGGGAGCCGGGCCGTTTGCGGTATTTGACGAGGTAGTAAATGTAAACCGCCTGCGTGAGGAGAAACACCGCGCCGGTGAGGTAGAAGATGAAATTGAGCAGCGAGTCGACACGCTGGCCACCGACCGTCACGCACTCGGGGGCCCAGTAGAGGTTGGTATCGCGCACGCCGGCGAAGGCATCGGGCACCAACACCGCGCCGAGCAGCAGTGCGAAAGTCAGAAGTTTGGCGAAGGTTTTGTTCATGGTCATGCGCCGGGAGCGGGGTCGGGCGGGGCGGCTTCGGGCGCGGGAGGCGTTTCGCCCTCGGCCGGCGCGGGCGGAGCGGCCGAGCCGGCATCCTCGAATTCGACGGGCGGTATGGCCTGCAGTTGAGCCTGCGTGTAGGGCTCGGCCTGTGCGGCGGTTTCCTCACGGACCTTGGCCACTTGTTCAGCGGTGATGGGCGGTTCGTCGTTGCCCCACTCGCTGCGGATGTAGGTGAGGATGGCGGCAATCTGGTCGTCCTTGAGCTGTTTCCACGGCGGCATGGCACCGTTGTAGGTGTCTCCCTTGACCTGAACCGCCCCCTGCAAACCATGGAGCAAGATGGACACGAGATGGTTGTCGCCATGCCACCCCTCGGTGGTCACCCACTCGCTTTCAGCCAGGGGCGGGAATTGGCCGGCCACGCCAAGCCCGGAGGCTTGGTGGCAGGCCACGCAGTTGGCGGTGTACAGGCGCTTGCCGACAACCCGGGGATCGGGCGGTCCCTTGGCCACTGCACCTCCCCCGCTCCACGAAACTTGCGAGGGATTGAAGACGCTCGCCTCAAACCCGCCACTGTTGAAGGCGAGGTAGGCACCGCCCCAGAACACGAGGGCCATGAAAAGCGAGACGAGCCAGAGCGGGATCGGCTCGTACCCGTCGCGCGGGTCATCCTTTTCACGCAGGATCGCACCGTGCACATCGCGCACGTTGAGGTCGTCGCTCTCGCGGTTCGCCTCGAACGTATCGGGCCTCGGATGATGCTTGTCCGGTTCGTCGATCATTGCGGCGGTTCCGGGGCTTCCGGCAGCGGGTAGTTGCGGTTGAGCGAGAGCAAGTAGGCAACGAGAGCCTCAGCTTCGTAAGTCGGGACAACCTCGTAGCCGTCCGCAGGCGTGTCGGGCGGAAGCAGGTCGATGGCGTTGGCCGAGCGTTGACCCTCGATTTTCTGCAAACGGTAGAGGTAGCGGTAGGCGGGCATGATCGAGCCCGGGCTGACCACCGTCGGCTGGTAAAGATGCTGGTGATGCCACATGGCGCTGGGTTGGCGCGCGCCGATGTTGGTCAGGTCGGGACCCGTGCGCATCGTGCCCAAGAAAGCGGGGTTTTCGCGCATGTAGTCCCGCGCCACGGTGGGCCGCGCTCCCCACCCGCGCTCGAGATCGGACCCGTAGCCGACTTGGCGCACCTGCTGGCTGTGACAATAAACGCAACCGCTCGATGCGTAGACGCGCTGCCCCATCACAGCCATCCCGGAGAGCGGCGGAGGGTTGGTCTCGCCGGTGTCCTCGGCAATGACAGGGGCATAGCGGCCGAGTTGCAGGTAGGGATAGGCCACCAGGCCGATCCACGAACTCAGGAACGTGAGAAACGCCCCGATGATGATGACGGGCATCTTGTTCACGGAACGAGAGCCTCCGGTTTGCGGCCTTGGTCGGTGCCGAAGAGTGTCGGGCCGGCCCGGCGAGTGCCCGCTTTGAGCAGCAGGAGCGTGAAGCTGACGGCAAAGACGATATGCCCCGCGGTCAGGAGGATACCCGATCCGCTGCGCAGCAGCAGCCAGGGTTTGGTGTAGTCGAGGGTGGCCATGAAGGTGACACCCGGATCCAGCAAAGCGAGACCCTGCAGAAGACCGCCGACGGTGAGGGCCGCGACCATCACGCCGATCCCGATGGCCACGAGCCAGAAGTGCCAGCGGATAAGCCGGGCAGAGGGCCATTCCCATCCGACCACGCGCGGCATGATGTAATACATCGCGCCGAACATGATCATGGTGAAAAAGGCGTAGAGACCGAGGTGCGCATGGCCAACCGTGTAGTGCGTGAAGTGCGTGACCTTGTTGAGCGAGGGAATGGCCATGAGGCTGCCTTGCACACTGGAAAGCGTGTAGCACATGGCGCCGAAGACAGTGAAGCGCAGCGTCGGGCTCCATTTCAGCGCGTGGAAATTACCGCGCACGGTCATGTGATGGTTGATGGCCGTGGTGATGACGGGGATGAACATCATCACGCTGGCCACCACGCTGGCGCTGACCATCCAGGCCGGGAAAGGGCCGCCGATGAGGTGATGCATGCCGTTCCAGCTGTAAAAGAGGGCAAGCGACCAGAATCCGAGGATACTCAGGTAATAACTGTGAATCGGGCGGCCGAGGACTTTGGGGATGAAATAATAGGCGGCGGCCAGACCGATGGGCGTGAACCACAGTCCGAGCGCATTGTGCCCGTACCACCAGTTGACCGCGCCTTGGGCCCCGCCTTGGATCGGTTCGAAGTTCAGCAGGATGTTGGCCGTCGAATAGAGCCACGGAAACCAGATGAAGGCGGCCAGCAGATACCACTGGCTGACGTAAACGTGCCCCGGGCGGCGGAAGCGGAACATGATGATGGCCCAGACGGCGATGAGGCCGAACGCGACAAAAAGCATGAGGCTCGCGTAGTTGGGGAACTCGAGCCACTCGATGGAACGGCTGTCGCCGGAAAGAATGCCGAAGATGCCGAGCAGGATCCCGATGTTCCAGAAGATCGCGGCCCCGATCAGGAGCTTCGAATGCATGAGCGGCACGCGGCAGAGACGCGCCATGAGCCAAAGCGCAACACCGATGCCGGCGGGCGCCGCCCAGCCGTAGGCCACGGCGTTGAGGTGCGCGGGGCGCACGCGCCCGAAAGTAAGCCAGCCCCACTGGTCGAGAAAATGCGGCGCGTTCATCTTGAACGAAGCGAGGAGCGCGAAGAGCGTGCCGACCAGCAGCCAGAAAACGGCCGAGCTGAAAAAAAGCAGAACGGGAACGCGCGTCGATGCGTCGATGACCGCGCGCTCCTCGCGGTCCAGTTCGGGTGTTGCCACCGGATGATCCAAAGTCGTGCTCATGTCAGGCTCCTCCCGGTAGCGGCGCGCCGCAGCGGACGGTCGGGTTGCTTGTCGGCGAAGGCGTCGGTCGCCGCACCCACCGGTTCGTCGTCGTCGAAGATGCTGCGCGAACCCGCCTCCAAGTTGCGGAATTGTCCCTCTTTGGCCGCCCAATAAAAGGCGGCAAGCGTCGAGCCTCCGAAAAAGATGAGGCCGGCCACCAGCAGGATGTAAACGATGGAGGTCATGGCTGGGCGGGCGGGGTTTCCGCAGAGGCCGCCGGAGGTTCGACGGCGGGGGTAACCTCGGCGGGGGCGGCGGCGGGCGGAGGAGTGCTGAAAGGCGGAGGAGTCGGCTGCGCCGCGGCGAGGCCCCCCGGTTTGACCGCGGAGCCGAGCGGGATGTTCGGATCGATGGCGTCCGCCGGACGGGGTTCGCCCTGCGCGGAGAGCCGAGCCACGGCCATTTCCATGGCGCGGTCGAGCGGGATGCGCACCGTTCCCTTGGCGCGGTCGGCCCAGCCGTAACCGGTGGTCAGCGCGGCGTTTTCGTCGTTGATGATCTTGAGGATCTCGACGCGCTCCTTGGCCCGGGCCGCATCCTGATCGGCGATCTGGCGGTTTCCGGTGTTCAGCAACCACTGCACGAGCACGGCGAAAACGGCGAAGATCGCAAAAGCACCGACGAACATCGGCCAGATGCTTTTGCTTTTCCCGGTGCTGGTCGGTGCGTGGCTCATCTAGTTGCGAAGATTGATGGAGCGGCTGAGGCGCGGATCGCGCAGCGGCCAAAGCGGGGTGTCGCCGAGGCGCTTCATGAAGACGGCGGCCAAAGTCGCGCCGATGGCGAGAAGGGAAACCAGATCGAGCCAGTGCGGGGAGGCGCCCGCTTTGTGGTAGGTGGGCAACACGATGATGTACATGTCGAGCATGTGCATGAGCAGGATCCAGACGGCCACGGCGCAAAGCAGCAGCGGGCGCTTCTTCGTGCCTTGGAAAAGCAGGATGACAAACGGCAGGAAGAAGTGGCCGATCACCATGATGATGTTCAGCGTGTTCCAGTTGCCCGTGTTGCGGCGCAGGAAGTAGATGGTCTCCTCCGGAATGTTGGCATACCAGATGAGCATGTATTGGCTGAAGCCGATGTAGGCCCAGAACACGGTGAAGGCCAGCATCAGCTTGCCCATGATGTGGTAGTGCTCGATGGAAATGATGCCTTCGAGGTATCCGGCGCTGCGCAACGCGGTCACGAGGAGCACCAGCACGCAGATCGAGCTCAGGGCGGAGCCGGCGAAAATGTAGACACCCCACATGGTGGAAAACCAGTGGAAGTCCAGGCCCATCAGCCAGTCGAAGGCGCCGAAGGTCAGGGAAAGCGCGAAGAGCGGGATCATGGGGAACACCATCTTGCGGGAAGACCACGAGTAGCGCGGGTCGCCGTCCTTGTCCTGCCGCACCGAATTGCGGCGCAGAAGGAAGGCGGCCAGGCTGAAGAAGCCGAGATAGAAAACGGCACGGAACCAGAAGAAGGGCTGGTTGAGGTAGGCGGCCTTGCCGTCGAGCAGCGGATCGACACCCGGCGCGATCTTCATCCACTTGAAGAGCGTGGGCGCGTTGAGCACGATCGGAACAAAGAGCAGGGCGATGACCGGGAAAAGCCAAGCGACATTCTCGAGCTGGCGTCGCACCACCACGCTCCAATCGGCGTCGACCGCGTGGTGAACAAGCACCCAAAAGAGCGACCCGGCCGCGATGGTGAAGAAAAAGGCGAAAGCAAACAGCCACGAGAAAGCGAACTGTTTGGGCGATTGGAAACCACCCCACGCGGCAAGGACGAGCGCGACAAGAGCCAAGGCCGCAGTAAAGAGCAGCTTCCCTCCGAAACCCTGGTAATCGAAGTATTCCTTCACGTTCTTTTTGGCGGGATGCTCGCTCATGGTTGTGGCAGCGCCTCCAGTTGGGCCCGCTCGGCGGCCGGCACGTCGTTGATCGTCGCGGTCTGGGCCAATTGCAGCGCGCGGATGTAGGCGACGATGGCCCAGCGATCATTGAGAGGGATCCTGTCGCCGTAGCCGAGCATGGTGTTCTTGCCGTGGACGATGGTGTTGTAGAGCTCCCCGTCGGACATCTGGCGCAGGCGGTCCTGGTGGTAGCTGGCGATGGCGACGAGCCCGTATTGCCCGGCCACGCCGTTCCCGCCGCCCGATTCACCGTGGCAAACCGCGCAGAAAATTTGATAACGCTCCTTGCCGCGCTGCATCAACTCGGCCGTGACCGGCAGCGGGATGCCCGTGCCCCACCGGTTGCCGAAGCGCCCGGTGTTGAGGTAGTCGGTGCCGGCGGTGAAGCGCACCGCATGGTATTTGCCCTCGTCGGGGAAGGGATCGTCCTTCGATTGCGGCGCCTCGTAACCGATCGGCACGGTGCCGGGCACCGGCGGGCGGTTGCCGCGGTTGTCGGAGAAAAACCTGCTCGGCACCTGCGCCTTCACCTTCGGCTGGTGGTCCATGTCGGGAAAAATCTCGATGGGCGGCTCCTTGCTCTTTTGCCCGCGGAAACCCGCGACGGCAAGGAGACCGACGAGAAAAAGGCCGAGACCGATGAAGAAATAGCGCAGCATGTCAGTCTTCGTAAACCAGCGTGATGTGCTTCGCTCCGAGACCCTCGAGCATCGCGCGCGTGGCCTCCTCGTCGAATTTCGGGTCGGTCGCCTCGATGGCGAGGAAAAATCCGTCGTCGCTCACGCGGTCGAAGCGGCCCCAATTGAAGATCGGGTGGTTCCAACGAGGGAGTCCGTTCAGCGCGAGCATGCCGAACGTCGCGGTGAAAGCGGAGAGCAGGACGGTCAACTCGAACATGATCGGGAAAAAGGCGGGCACGGTGAAGAAGTTGACCGGCTTGCCCGCGACGATGAGCGGGTACTCGATGGTCGACGGATAAAAGGTGAGCAGGGCGGCGATGGTCAACCCGGTCAGGCCGCCGCAGAACACCAGCGCGCTGAGCCACGATTTCTTCAGGCCCATGGCCTGGTCCATGCCGTGGATGGGGAACGGCGAATAAACGTCCCAGCGGGTGTAGCCCGCATCGCGCACTTTCTCCGCCGCGTGGTAAAGCGCGGAAGCGGACGGCACCTCGGCAGCCATGCCGAACAGCGGCGAAGAGGGATTTCCGGCGCGGTCCATTTTAGTGCGCGCCCCCTTTCAGCGCGGCGGGTTCGGCATGGTGCTCGTCGTGCCCGTGGTGCGGATCGGCCTCGGGCAAGACCGCTTTGACCTCGAAAATACAGATCATCGGCAGCCAGCGGATGAAGACGAGGAAGAGGGTGAGGAAGATGCCGAACGTGCCCACGAAGGTCCAGATGTCCACCCAGGTGGGATAGAACATGTTCCAACTCGACGGCAGGAAGTCGCGGTGCAGCGAGGTCACGATGATGACGAAGCGCTCGAACCACA
>JBMTVD010000009.1:0-38835 GCA_049451035.1 Chthoniobacterales bacterium
GCGAGAGTTTTAAGTTTTAGGTTTGTAAGTTTTAAGCTGCGGTGGGGTCTGGAGGTGTAACGGGGGGGTCAAGCTCCTCGCGGCTCGCGATACACCAATTTTCTTCAGCTATTCGGGGTTCTCCGAGTTTAGCAACGGTCGGCAGTCGCCAACTTGGGACAGGGGCCGGTTGCGCTTTACTGCCTCCGAATTGTTGTGCGGTCATAAGATAGGCAATCCTAGATCGTGGGGCTTCCGCTTCAAGTTGTCTTCGGGGCCCGGGACGGAGCTGCTACAGGGGCATCATCGGCGTTTCGTAGACGGACGAACATTTTCCGCAAGCGGTGCTGGATTGGCGATGACTTGAGGGACATTATCCAATTAATGAAGCGGGCGATTCATTGGTTCCGGCGGGATTTGCGGATTACGGACAATACGGCGTTGGCCGCGGCGGCGAAGGAGGCGGAGGAGGTGATTCCGGTCTATGTGGTGAGCGATTGGAAGAAGAAGCACCGGTGGACGGGGGCGGCGCGGCAGACGTTTCTTGCCGGGTCACTGGCGGCGCTGGATGGGAATCTGCGGGCGATCGGGAGCGGGTTGATCGTGCGGGAGGGGGATGCCGAGGCGGCTTTGGTCAAGTTGGCGCGGGAGACCAAAGCCGAGGCTGTCTTCACCAACCGCGATCCGGATTTGTTCGGGCGCGGCATGGAAATGCGGGTGGCCAAGATGCTGGCGGAGGACGGGTGCGAATTGCGGACCTTCAAGGACGCCGCTATTCACGAGCGCGACGAGGTCAAAACAGGTGGGGGAGGAAACTTCCGGGTCTTCACGCCGTATTCGAAGGCTTGGGCGAAGCTGGCCAAGCCGGCGCCCGGGCCGGCCTTGAAAATACTTAAGTCACCCGCGGGTATCGAGGGCGCGGCGTTGCCCTCGGCGGCCTATTGGGGACTTTCGGAGTTCACCGGCGGGGTAGAACCCGGTGAGAAGGCGGCGCGGGCGCGGTTGAAAAAGTTTCTCGCCGGACCGGTTCACCGCTATGGAGCCACGCGAGATTTGATGGGGGAGGACGGAACTTCACGCCTTTCGCAGGATCTGCGTCACGGGCTGCTTTCGATTCGCGAAGTGTACCAGCGGGCCAAGAAATCGGCGGAAGGGGCCGATGCCGCCGGGCGCGACAGCGTGTGGAAATTCATCGCGGAGCTGATCTGGCGGGAATTTTATTTCCAGATCCTCTGGCACTATCCGGAAGTGCTGGAGCACGAGTTCAATGCGAAATACCGGGGGATGGAATGGGATCAGGACGAGAAAAAATACCGCGCGTGGTGCGAGGGGAGGACGGGTTTTCCCATTGTCGACGCGGCCATGCGGCAGCTCAATGAAACCGGCTACATGCACAACCGTGCGCGGATGATCACCGCCATGTTTTTGACTAAGGATTTGCATTTGGATTGGCGGCTGGGGGAACGGTATTTCATGCAGACGCTGATCGACGGCGAAATCGCGAGCAACAACGGGGGTTGGCAGTGGAGTGCGGGCACGGGCGCCGATGCCGCGCCTTACTTCCGCATTCAGAATCCGTGGAGTCAGACCAAGCGCTACGACGCGGAGGGCAAGTACATCAAAGAGTGGGTTCCGGAACTGCGTGATGTGCCGTCGGCGAAGTTTCTCGAGGCGCCGCTCGATGGGAAGCCGATCGCGGCCGGTTACCCGCTGCCGATGGTCGACCACGGAACGGAGCGGGACGAAACCCTGCGGCGGTTCAAGGCGGTCGCGCCGTAGTCATGGCGAGGTTTTTTGTCCCGGTTGACTCGTGGGACTCGGGGGCGCTTCCCGAGCCGGAAGCACGGCATGCTGCGCAGGTGTTGCGCTTGGGTGATGGCGACCGGGTGATCGTCTTTGACGGAACCGGGCGCGCGGCTGAGGTGGAACTTTGCGATATCCGGAAAAAGCACGCGCTCTTTCGCGTTCTTCGCGAGTGGCGGGAAGACCGTCCGCGCCCCGAGATACACCTCATCGTGGCGCTGATCAAAAACGAGCGCTTCGATTGGCTCGTGCAGAAAGCCACGGAATTGGGTGCAGCGTCGGTTCGTCCGGTGGCTGCGGAGCGCAGCGTGGTGAAGCTTGCGGGCAAGGATGCCGCCAAGCGCCGCGCGAAATGGGAGCAAATCGCCGTGGAGGCGGCCAAACAATGCGGGCATTTGATGCTGCCGCAGATCCATGAGGTTTCGAATCCCGCGGATGCTTTCCGCGCGGCTCCCGCCGGGGTGAAAGCTATTCCTGCTTTGCATCCGGGCGGACGAACGCTGAGTGAACTCCTTGCCGGCCAACCGGACGCGGTGACGTTTGCCATCGGGCCGGAGGGAGATTGGACCGAAGCAGAAATGCGGGCGGCGGAGGATAGCGGCTTCGTGCCGGTGGATCTCGGCAAACACGTTTTACGGAGCGAGACGGCGGCTTTGCATGTGCTCAGTGTGGCCGGGCATCAACTGCATGGCGGGGTAGGAGGGAAACGATGAATTTCTATCGCTTCCAGCGAACGAGCGGGCCGCTCGTTCCCACCGTGGGAGGAGGAGGGGTATGAACTACTTCATCACGGGGACGGATACCGACTGTGGGAAGACCTACGTGACGGCACTGCTGGTCAAGGCGGCCCGGGCCGCGGGAGTCGATGCAATCGGGGCCAAGCCCTTTTGCTGCGGACCGCGCGAGGATGTGCAATCTCTCGCCGCCGCCGCCGATGGTGCAGAATCACCCGATGCGCTCAATCCGGTGTGGATGACAACTCCGGCCGCGCCGAGGGCGTGTGAAATTCTCGGCGAACCGCAGGCGGATGTTTCCCGGGCTTTGGCTGGCGTCCTTGAACTTGCTGCGCGGCATGAGCAGGTTTTCTGCGAAGGAGCGGGCGGATGGTTGGTGCCAGTGACGCGGGAAACAACCATCGCCGATTTCGCGGTGCAGCTTGGTTGGCCGGTGATCATTGTGTCGCGCAACAAGCTCGGGGTGCTGAGTCACACGCTTCTGACGGTTGAGAGTGTGCGTGCGCGAGGGCTGGAACTGGCCGGCGTTGTGCTCAACGATACTGATGCCGGTGATGATCCGGCGCGCCGGACGAACCGGCAGGTTTTGGAAGAGTCGCTTCCTTGTCCGTTGCTCGGGCATGTTTGCTGCCAAGCTGATGCGGACAGCGTGGTCGATATATTGCGGCGACTGCGCGCTTAGGCTGCCTAGGGGCGCTTCCGGTAATAGCTCACCTGCAAGCGCTGTTCCCCCGGGTAGTAGGTGAACATTTGCTCAAGGGTGGAAAAAACCCAGGGCATCGTCAGGCCCATGCCGTTTTTGGTAAACACAATGTCCGCCGCGATGTGCACGGCGGAATGAACGGTTTCGCCTTCGGGCGTGGTCAGAACAACAATGTCGCCGAATTGAGGCTCGCCCCGAGCTTCCGTGTATTGCTCGCGGAAGATTCCCTCCGCCCCGCGCGGATCATGCAGCCGGGCATCAGGTTCGCCTCGGGCGAAGAAATTGAGCGAGGTGAAGTGGCAATCGGGTCCGGTGTCTTGGTTCCTGAGCGGATCCGGGTAGCGATGGAGACGCTCCCGCGCGAAGGCCGGGAGGAGGTTGGAGACATCGAGGTCGGCTTCGCCGCTGCGGGCGAGAGACTCGAGCAAGGGGGTAATCTGTTCGGTGCGACCGTGGATGCCCCAGTAGCGGGCGAGGTTGTGGCTCTCCGACCGCGCTCCGATACGGAGTTCGAGCACCATCGAGGGTTTGCGGCTGACTGCTTTGAGCACCTCCAATTTTTCCCGCGCCGAAGGAAGACTGTCTGCCACGGTATTGTAGTCGGAAAAAAGGAGGGCGGCTCCGCTGCGCCAGAGCAGGTTCTCGATGTCGGCGGCCGTGTCGGCGGGAAGGTCGGCCAGCCATTCCTCAAGGATTTTCTCCGTGGTGTGGAAAGGCTGGATTTGCGCCACATTTTCCGGCCAGCGCGCGAGGCGGGCGTAGAGCCGCGAGCGTGTGGTCCGATCGAGACCGGTGATGAGAGCCGACGAAGGAGTGGCGGCAAAAAGACCGGAGTTTCCGGAAACCGGCCGCACGGTTGCAGCCACTTGCCGCATTCGGTCCTCGTCCAATCCGCTCTCGCGCAGGAAGGCGACGACCTCATCCGCCGACGCGGCATGGACATACCAGTGGCCGTCACCTTGCCTTGCCGCGGTCGAGATTTTCCCGGTCGGGGTGGCGAGGAGGATCGGGTGGGCCGTGAGGTTTCCCCAGGGCCCGGGTGGCAGCGCGTAGCGGGAACCGAACGGTTTTTGCTCCGTCGCTTGTGAAGAATGGATCGCCCAGCCTGCCGCGAGGCAAACGGCGACCAAAGTCGCCCCGGCCCCGCAACTGCGGAAAAGAAAACGTCGCGACAGGCGAAAGGAAAAATAAGAGCGACCGGAAAGCGATCGCAGGGAGAGCGGTGAAGTCGGGTTCGGTTGGACCATCGGCATGCGAGGCACGCCAAAGACATTGAGGGGGGTCCGGTCCAAAAGGTGCTGCTCCTGAAGCATGCCGCGAAAGTTCGTCCGAACCAAAACCTTTCTCCCGAACCGCGGGGAACAGCCGTTTTCCCGGCTTCACTTTTTGATAATGACCAGAGTGCCGACGGGGACGCGCTCGAAGAGATTTTTCGCATCCTCTTTGTGGAGGCGGATGCATCCGTGCGAGGCGGGATAACCGGGAAGGTGTCCGGCGTGCAAGCCGAACGGGCGGCAGGAAAGGCGCAGGTAATAAGGCATCGACACGCCGTAGATTGTGGAGCGCCAGTGACGGTGTTTGTTGGTCACGACGAACTCGCCTTCCGGTGTCGGGGATCCTTGGCGGCCCGACGAGATCGGGATGGCCGCCTCGGCGTTGTCGTCGACAAAAAGCTGCGCAGTTTGGTTGCCAAGGTCGACCTCGATGCGCATGCGGTCGGCCTCCGAACCGGGTTGCACACCCAGAAGAAGCTTGGTCACGGCGGTGTGTCCCTTGTATCCGGCCAACCAAAGCGCATTTGTCCCTTGGCGCTTGGTGCGAGCGTCCGGGTTCGCTCCGGCTTGCAGCAGCATCTCAGCGGCGCCGAAATGGCCGAGGGTGGCCGCGACCATCAGCGGGGTGAGTCCTCGTTCGCCCGCAAGAAAGTAATTCAGGACGGTCGGGCGGAAGAGTTCCGCTACCGCGGGATCGACCGGAACAGGCATGACCGTATTCGGATCGACCCCCTCCGCCATGAGTTCACGCACGCGCTCGGTATCGTTTTCGAATACCGCCACGAAGAGAGCGTTGGCCGCGGCGAGACGCGCCTGCTCGGTGATGTGCTCCGGCGGGGCCGTCGGGGACGGTTGCGGTGTCGGTGTGGTTCCCTCTTCGGCGGGTGCCGGAGTTCCGGGTTGCCGGGCTGCGGCCGGCACCGGTTCCGGACCGGTTTCGGTGACCGCGGGAGGAGTGCCGTCTTGCGCTGCCGCGCGGAGGGTCAATACGAAAAGCACAACGAGGGCGGCTCTATTCCTCATCGGATTGGTGGACATAGCTGTTTCGCGGCGGTATCGCAAGCGGTCGCTACGCTTTCTTGCCTGCCGGGTCGCCGGCGCTTTTAATGGCTCCGGATGAAAAATTTCCCCGCGGTGGTTGCTTCCTGCCTCTTGCTGGGTGGGTGCGTGGGCATGGACACATGGGGTGTGCGCGAGCAGGGAAATCTGCCCAGTGACGGGTTGAGCGGGGAGCAGAGACAGCAATTGAAATCGGCGGCCTCCACGGGCGAACCTTCCCTGATCGCCACGGCCGGTCGGATGGCATGGGAAAGCCCGGAACAGGCGGCTTCCGTGGCCAACTACGCTGCCAATCTCATGCCCGACCGTGACCAGGAGATCCGGGCCGCGGTGCTGCGCGGCATCGTCCGGTAGAAGTCAGCGCGAGGAGTTGGCGATGCCCCGCACGATGGCGTCGGCGATGCGCTGTCGGTATCCCGACGAGCGAATCTTGCGCGACTCGGAGTAGTTGGTGAGAAAACCGCACTCGACCAGAGCGGCGGGCTTCGTGCTGTTGCGCAGAACGTGGAACCGCGCGCGTTTGACGCCGCGATTGTTGGTGAAGCGCGAGAGCTCCCGCTGAATGTTGGCCGCCAGCGGATAGGATTTGCTGTTGTAGTAATAGGTTTCCGTGCCGTAGGCCGAGGAGCGTGGCGCGTAGTTGTAGTGCAGGCTGACGAACACCGCATTCCACTGGCGGTTGGCGATCGAGGCACGCTGCGGCAATGGCACGAAATAATCCCCGCGCCTGGTCATGATGACGTTGAACCCGCGCGCGCGCAGACCGCGCTCAACCCGCTTGGCCGTGTCCAGGGCCAGGTCCTTTTCCACGCTGCGGTTCTGACCCCGCGCCCCCCGGTCGATGCCCCCGTGGCCGGCGTCGACAACCACCGTTCCAAAACGCCCGACTCCGTATGGGCTGCTCACGCAGCCGGTGAGTAGAGCAGCCAAGACGACGGGCAGCAGGCAGCGCAGCATCTTCGGAAAGTAAAAAACCAACGGCCGCGAGCAAGCAAATATCCCGCGCATTGCGCCGGCGTCATTGGAAGGTCATGCTGCACCGATGCTGGCCAAACGCATCATTCCCTGCCTCGACGTGACCGGCGGCCGCGTGGTCAAGGGGACCAAATTCCTCGAGCTGCGCGATGCCGGCGACCCGGTCGAGTGTGCCAAGGCCTACGATGCCCAGGGGGCGGACGAGTTGGTCTTTCTGGATATCACGGCCTCCTCCGACAACCGCGCCACCATGGTCGACGTGGTCGAGCGGACGGCGTCGGAGTGCTTCATGCCTCTGACCGTGGGCGGCGGAATCCGCACGGTGGAGGACATGAAGGTCATGCTGCGGGCCGGGGCGGACAAAGTGAGCGTGAACACGTCGGCCATCCAGCGTCCCGAGTTGGTTCGTGAGGGTGCGGAGCGCTTCGGATCCCAATGCATCGTCGTGGCCATCGATGCACGGCGGCGCCCGGAGGGCGGGTGGACGGTTTACACGCACGGCGGACGCAACGCGACAGACCTCGAGGCGGTGGCTTGGGCCAAGAGAGTCGCCGACCTCGGCGCCGGCGAAATCCTCCTCACCAGCATGGACGCCGACGGGACCAAGGAGGGCTACGACATGGAACTTGTCCGCGCGGTGAGCGAAGCCATCAGCATCCCGGTCATCGCCAGCGGCGGGGCGGGCAAGCTGGAGCACATGGCCGATGTCCTGTTGCACGCCGGCGCGGATGCCGTCCTCGCCGCGAGTATCTTCCACTTCGGGGAATACACGGTCGGCGACGTGAAACGCTTTCTCGCGGAGCGAGGAGTGCCGGTGAGACTGACTTAAAGGCGGACCGCGGATCGCATAAGATCGCAGTGGATTGTTCCGGCGGCCTCAACGAGGCCCGGTCAGCCACTCGACAAGCAGGGCATTGATTTTGTCCGTGCGTGCGTCGGGTTGCAGCGGATCGATGAAGTCGTGGGGGATGTTTTCGGCGGCGGGGAATTCGTGGAGGAAAATTGCGGCGTCCGGGGATGCGGCGCGCCATTGCTCGACCAATCGCTTGGTGCGGGCGTTGTTCACCGCCGGGTCGTTTTCGGTGAGGATGACGCCGAGGCGGTTGACGCGGAGGGTGCGGTCGGGTTGGGCCGTTTGGAGTCCGAGACGCAGGGCTTCGCCGAGGGGTCGGGTGGCGAATCTCGGGTAGTTGTAGGGCGGACCCGGGAGATTTTCGCGCAAGCGCGGATTCCACCAAAGCATACGGTTGGGCAGGCGCTCGAGGGCGGCGGTGAAGGCGGGGGTGAGCGGATCGGGCACGACGGCGGGTCCGAAGAGCGGGGCGAGGAGAAAGACTTCGTCGAGGTCGTCGCGATTTTGCGCCAACCAGGCGGCGGAGATGCCGCTGACGGACAGTCCGACGACGGTGACTTTTTTCCCGAGTCCTTGCGCGAGGTCGACGCCGTATTGGGCGTAGCGGATGAGGTCTTGTGCCGTCAGGGCGCCGTGCGCGTCGGTCATGCGGTCGGCCAAGCCGTGATGGGCGAGGCGGGGAATGACGACATTGGCGCCGGTGGCGAAAAGTTCCTCGCCGAGTTCGCGGAATTGGCGCGGGGCATTGGTCAGGCCGTGGAGGAGGACGAAAACGCGCCCCGTTTCGTAGCCGTGGGTCAGGACGATGCTGCGTCCGCCCTCATGCAGGGGGAGGGCGGCTTCTCTTGCCCGGGTCTCGTCCCAGCGGGCCATGGCTGCGTCGTACGAAGCCGCCGGGTCCGGTGCGGACACCAGGTCATGGAGCGGCAGCGGGCGCACCAGCCAAACAAGGCCGAGCAAAAGCAGCGCGGCGATGACGGCGGAAATTCGCAGGCTGATTCGGAGCATGGGCGTTTCCGGATTAGCTCGAAGGGCAAGACACGGCGTCGTGCGAAGGGCCGGGCGCGGTGACGACGTCAGTGTCGCGATTCACCGGGGAGCAGGCAGCGGGAGGGGAGCGCCGGGGAGCATCTGCACTTGGCGGTCATGGCGGGGGAGACGGAGGGTGAGGCGGAGTCCTCTCCCGGGATCGCTCTCCAAGACGACTTCGCCGCCGTGGGCGCGGATGATGCGTTGGGTGATCATGAGTCCGAGGCCGCTGCCGCCTTTTTTCGTCGTGAAGTACGGTTCGAAGACGCGGGCCATGGTCTCCTGGCTCATGCCGCCGCCAGTGTCGGCGAAGGTGACGTTGACCCAGTCGGCATCGGAGCCGGTGCGAATCTTCAAAAGACCACCCTGCTTCATGGCTTCGCTGGCGTTTTTGATGATGTTGAAGAAGGCCTGTTTCAATTGGTCTTGGTCGACGTCGAGCACGGGGAGTCCGGGGGCGAGATCGAGTTCGAGGAGGATGTTGCGGGATTTGAGTTCGGGGGCGAGGAAGTCGGCAGCGTCGCGGACGAGCGAGTTGAGGTCGTGCGGGGCGCGTTGCAGCGGGGCGGGGCGGATGGCACGCAGGAATTGGGTGACGATGCTGTCGAGGCGTTTGATTTCCTCCTGCGCGACGGACAACGGTTGGAGGAGCTGGGCGCGCTCGGCGTCGGGCAGTTTGCGCAGGCGGCGTTCGAGGAGTTGGAGGTGGATGGTGAGTGAGTTGAGGGGGTTGCCGATCTCGTGGGCCACGCCCGCGGCCAGCAACTGCAGGGCGGCGATGCGCTCGCTTTCCAGCGTTTCCTGGGCTTCGCGGTGCCGCTCGGTGAAATCGCGCATGATCAGCGCGTACCCGGCGTGCTGGCGCCGACCGGGTTGGTCGTCGTCTTCGGCCATGAGCGGCACGACGTAAAAATTGAGGATGCGGTGCGCGGGGTGGAGAATCTCGATATCCCTCGTGACCACTTCGCGGCCTTGGGCGAGTTCTTTCCAGCGCAGGCCGCTGATGTTCTCGGCGAGGGGGCGCCCGAGGGCGGCGGCGGGGTCGAGTCCGAAGAGCATGCCGGCGGCGTCGTTCATGTAGATGACCGTGCCCGCGGTGTCGGTGACGATGACGCCCTCGCGGATGGCGTTGAAGATGGTTTCGAGAAAACGTTTGTCGCGGGCCAGTTCGACGAAGAAGGCCTCGACTTCCTCCGGTTGGATGCGGCGGAGGCGGGCGAGGAGCTTGTCGAGGAAGGCGCGTTTCATGCCGCGCGGGAGGTATTGTCGAGATCGATGCCGAGCAAGCCGGCCAACTCGTCGACGCGCTGGGCGAAGAGTTGCAGGGCCGACTCGACGGGTTGCGGCGAGGTCATATCGACGCCGGCGGCTTTCAGGGTGTCGATGGGGAATTGCTTGCCGCCGGATTGGAGGAAGCCGAGGTAACGGCCCGGGTCGCCGGTTTCGAGGACTTGGCGGGAGAGGGCGAGGGCCGCGCTCATGCCGGTGGCGTATTGGTAGACGTAGAATGCGCTGTAAAAATGGGGGATGCGCAGGCACTCGAGGTCGAGTTGCGGATCGAGGGCGAAACCGGGACCGAAATAGGAGACGAGGAGTTCGTGGTAAATCTTGGTCAGGGTCTCGAGGGTGAGTGCTTCGCCGGCTTCCTGGCGATCGTGGATGATTTTTTCGAATTCGGCGAACATGGTTTGCCGGTAAATCGTGCCGCGCAGGTCGTCGATCTGGCGGTTGAGGAGATAGGCTTTCATCTGGAGGTCGTCCGTCTGCCCGAGCAGGTGGTGGGTGAGGAGTTCCTCGTTGAAGGTGGAGGCCACCTCGGCCAGGAAGATGGGATAGTGGTGGTCTTGGAAGGTCTGGTGCCGCTGGGCATACCAGGTGTGCATGGAGTGCCCGGCCTCGTGCGCAAGGGTGAACATGTCGGCGAAGACATCCGGTTTGTAGTTCATCAGGATGTAGGGCGGCGACCCGTAGCATCCGCTGGAGAAGGCGCCGCTGCGCTTGCCCTTCGATTCGTAGCGGTCGCACCAACGGCCGCGCAGTCCGGCTTCGAGCTCGCGGGTGTATTCCGCACCGAGCGGGGCGACGGCGGCGATGGTGCGGTCGATCGCCTCATCGAAGGTCAAATGCGTGGTGATCTTGGCCACGAGCGGAACGTAGGTGTCGTAGTGGTGGATCTCGTCGATGCCGAGGGCGCGACGGCGGAGCTCGTAGTAGCGGTAGAGCGGCTGGAGATGGGCGCGGACGGTCGTCACCAGGTTGTCGTAGACAGCGGTGGGGATGTTGTTGCGGAAGAGCGCGGCCGAGAGGGCGGACGGATAATTGCGCGCCTTGGCCCGGAAGACATCGGTGCGCACCGAGCTGGCCAGCGTGCTGGCCAGGGTGAATTTGTGGTCGGAGAATTCGTCGTAAAATTGATGGAACGCGCGGCGGCGGAGGTCGCGGTCGGGTTTGACCAGAAACGAGCTGAAGCTGCTTTGGCTGAGTTCGACTTGTTGGCCGGCGCTGTCGGTGATGAGGCCGAACTTGAGGTCGACATTCGTCAGCTGGGAGAAGGTTTCCTCGTGTCCGGCCAGCGGCTGCGAACTCATGGCGAGGAGGCGCTCTTCGTTTTCCGCGAGGGTGTGTGGTTTGAAACGGCGGAGACGTTCGAGCACGGTGCGCCACGGAGCGAGGGCCGGATCGGCGGCGAGCGAGGCGAAGCGGTCATCGGGGATGGCCATTAGCTCGGGGCTGAGGAACGAGCATTTTTCCACGATGTCGGTGTGGAGGTTTTGCAGGCGTGCTTCGCGTTCGAGAAAAACGGGATCGGAGGCGTTTTCGCTGACCCGCAGGCTGGCGTAGGTGCCGAGGCGCTCGAGCGGTTGGTCGATGCTCTTTTCGCATTCGAGCGCGGCGAGGAGGGAGGCGGGCGACTCCGCGAGCTTGCCGCGGAATTGCGTGATTTGCGGGTAGCGTTGTTGCAGGTCGGCGAACTCCTGTTCCCACGCCGCATCATCGGCGTAAAGGTGCGCGAGGTCCCAACGGTCGGACTCGGGGATTTCGTCGCGGGTGGGGACGCGTTTGACGGCGGCTTCGGCGGTGCGTGATGACATGGGCGGTGATTTTGGGCGGGTCAGAATTCCGAGCAATTGAAAACGATGCGGTAGCCGCAAGTCGTGCTGCGGCAGACGACTTTGCATTTCTCCGAAATGAGCGCGGCGCCGCAGACGGGGCAGACGGTGTCCGGGTTGCCGGCAGGGGCGGGCGGGGCCGCAACGGCAAGCAGGGCGGCGGCGAGGGTGCGGACGGTTGCCGCGTCGTGCTCCGCGGAGAGACTGACGCGCAGGCGCGAGGTGCCCTTTGGCACGGTCGGTGGGCGGATGGCGGGGACGTGGAAACCGAGTCGGGCCAGTTGCTCGGAGGCGGCGAGGGTGGTTTGTTCTTCGCCGAGAACCAGGGGATGAATGGCGGCCGGCGGCACCGGGTCGAAGGATGCGGCAAGTTCGCGGAGTTTGGCGCGGCGGCGATCGCCCTCCGGTCCGGCGCTGAGTTCCAGTGCGGCGTCGGCTGCGGCGGCGGTCGAGGCCGGCGCGGCCGTGGAGAAAATGAAGCTCCGGGCGCGGTTGACGAGAAAATCGACGAGGGCGCGTGATCCCGCGATGTAGCCGCCGGAGCTGCCGAGGGCCTTGCCGAGCGTCCCCATTTGCACCTCGATGCGGGCCGTGAGTCCCAGTTGGTCGGCCAGTCCGCGGCCACCCCGGCCAAGGACGCCCGTGGCATGTGCTTCGTCGAGCATCAGGACCGCGCCGTAGCGATCTTTGAGTTCGACGACGTCGCGCAGCGGGGCGAGATCGCCATCCATGCTGAAGACCGATTCGGTGACGATGTAGATGCGGGCTTGCGGATGTTTTGCGCGCGCCCAGCGCAGGTGATGTTCGAGGTGATCCGTGTCGTTATGATGGAAAGGACGCAGCGTGGCGCCGCTGAGGCGCGCACCGTCGACGAGACAAGCGTGGCTGAGTTTGTCGAGCAGGACGACATCGTCCTTGGTGGCGAGCGCCTGCAGAGCGCCGGTGCTGGCGGCGTAACCATTCGCGAAGACGAGGGCCGCAGGGGTCCCTTTGAAAGCCGCCAGCTTTTCCTCGAGTTCGCGGTGCGGGGTTTGGGTTCCGGTGACCAGGCGCGAGGCGCCGGCGCCTGCGCCGAACCGGCGGGTGGCTTCAAGGGCGGCCGCAACGACTTGCGGGTGCGCGGCGAGGCCGAGGTAGTCGTTGGAGGCGAAGTTGTGCAGCGCGCGGCCGTTGAAGCGGACGAGCGGACCGGTGGGCAACCCGGACGCGCGCAAACGGCGGCGGAGGTGGCGCGTGTCCAAATCGGCGAGGGATTTCTGCAGGTCGTCTTCCAGCATGGCGGAGGGCGATTTTTAACCGCGGAGGCCGCGGAGTCCACCGAGGAGAATGTTTGATCGGCGCGTGCGGCACAGGCAACTTCAAGCCCATGCTTCATCTGCCCGACCCGGTGCATCCTTTTGCGGTGCATTTTCCCGTGGCCTTTTTGCTGCTCGGGACCGTGGCGGTGGCTTTGTCTTTGCTTTGGCCGAACCGCTACATCGTCCGTCTGGCTTTCCTTTGCATGGTGCTCGGTGCACTTGGGGCGACCTGGGCGCACGCCACGGGTGTGGAGGAAGCGTCCGCCATCCGCTACGTGGGTGCATCAACGGCGGCGGTGGTGCAGGATCACAAGAATGCCTCGGATTTGATGATGGCGGCGGCATGGATCGCGGCCGCGGCGGCCGCGGCGGTCTTTTTCAGCAACTTGATACCGGTGGTGTCTTTGTTCGCTCGTTTGATCGCCTTGGCTGCGTGCTTGTTCATGCTTTGGACCCTCCAGGCCTCGCATCACACGGGCATGGTGTTGACGCACGAGCATTTCTTCGGGCCGAACGCGCCAAAGCCCCTGCCGGGCACCGAGGACGTCGTCCGCTTGCGTGTCGAGTGACGCACGTCTGCTTGCGCCTGATCGCAGGGAAGGGTACGCTCGAAAGCCGTGGATACAGAATATGTAAAGTCAGTCGTCAAAGGTCTCTCGGTCGCCCATGTTTGCCTTGGTTTGGCCGCGGCGGGAGGACTCGTCACGGTCATTGCCGTCGGTTGGACCCAGTGGCCTTTCCTGGTGGCCTGGGTGCCGGCAATTCTCACCGCCGTTTTTCTGGTTGTCACCACGGTGCTCTTGCAAAGGGATGTGGTGGCTCAGCGCCAAGCGTCGAAAAAGAACGACTAACCCGGCGGCCAAGGTGGAACCCATGCCGGATTACACCGTTTACGACGCTCTGCAGATGGCCATCAGCCCGGTCATCATGATTTCCGCTTACGGGATGCTCATGTTGAGCATGACGAACCGTCTGGGCCGCGCCGTTGACCGGGCCCGATCACTTTCCGGCGAGCCCGCGACAAAGCGGCAACTCCAAGCGGAACTGCTGAGCCGACGCGTGAGGCGTATTCGGTCGGGAATTCTCGCCATCTCTCTGGCCACGTTTTTTGCCGCCGTCCTCGTGCTGGCCCTCTTTTTGTCCGTGTTCATGCACCTGGAGCTGAGGCTCGTCGTCAGTGCACTTTTCGTAGCCAGTCTTCTTTGCCTGATTGCCTCCTTGGCCTGTTTGATCGCGGATGTGACAGATTCGCTCCGCGCCATGGATGTGGAACTGAAGAGCTAAAGCGTTTATTGGCAACTGTTTGTGGAGTCATCTCAGACGCAGTGACAGCGGTGCCGAAGGGGGGGGGGAGTCGGGGCTTGTCAACAGAGGGGGATCAGTGTTCCATAACAAATTCGGCTTCTACGGCTTTCTTTGGCCAGACCCCATGTCCTAGTGAAACTAACCATTCATAAAACTTTTCGCCAGTTGGTGATGGCTGCTCTTGCCGTAGGCTGCACCATTCCTTTCGCCTCTGCGCAAAATATCGCCCGGCCGTCTCAAGGGATGCAGCGGGCGGCCTACCCCTTGGCTTCGTCCGCGACACCCGCGTCCCGCTACAATGTGAAGGTCGGGCCGGTGAAAATGCTCTTCAACGTCGGCATGGGGGTCCAATACAACTCGAACGTCAACGTCGCGCAGGAAAATCCGGAGGCTGATTTGATCCTCCAACCGCGCGTGGGCGTGGGAGTTTATTGGCCGATAACCAAGCTCAACAAGCTGCGGTTGAATGTGCAACTCGGCTACGATTACTACATGCAAAACCCGGACTTGGGCGGGGAGGTGCTCATCATCGATCCCTCCACCGAGTTCATGTTCAACCTCTTCGTCAACGTCCCGAACCTTAAAATCACCTTCTTCGACCGCCCCAGCGTGAGCGTCAATCCGATCGACGATGCCACGCTGTCCAACGCGCAAAATTTCGCCATGTTTTACAACACGGCCGGCGTCGATGTTACTTGGGATCTGAACGACGTGGAAGTGGGGGTCGGCTACTCCAACTACTTCACCTACTCGGTGGGCAACAACGCCGAGGAATACAACTACCTCAACAGCTTCGTTAACCAAGTGTACGCAGACGTTTCGTTCCTGGTTCTTCCTTACATGCGTCTCGGCATCGAGGGATCGTGGGCTTACACGACTTATCTGGAGGGCTCGTCTCCCGGGGCGAATGCCCTCAACAACAACAACAACTACACGCTCGGCTTCTTCGTCGAAGGCAAAGTCTCCCAATACATCGATTACACCGCCGGGGCCGGTTGGCAAATTGTTGAGTTCAACGAGAGCAACAACCCCGGCAACACCGGCAACGCGAGCCAGCCCTATTACTACCTCACGATCGACCACCAGCTTAACAAATACTTCGCCCACCGCATCACCAGCGGTTTCGAGGCTGCGCCGAGTTCGCAGTCGAACTTCGTCGACCTGTTTTACGTCCAATACGGTTTCAATTGGATGCTCATCCGCGACTGGTCGCTCGGCGGGTCCGTCTATTATCAGGGTGGACAGGAAAGTCCCGGAGCCAATTCCGAGAATTTTGACAGAGTCGGGGGCACTATCAATCTCGGCTACCAGTTGACGAAGCACTGGGTCTTCAACATCTATTACGGTATCACCAGTAAAGCGTCCGATGTTCTCTCCGACAGCTACAACCAGCAAATCATCGGGCTCTATGTCAATTACAGCTTCTAGCTCGGGCCTGCTGGCGCGGTTTCTGCTGCCGGTTTCTCTTGTTTGCTTTGCCGGCGTCCCGCCCGCTTTCTCCGCGCCAATGGGCGCCCCCCTGCCGCCTGCGGCCCAGGCGCAATCGTCACCCGCTGTTCCCAAGGCGGTTCCCGTGCTGCCGCAGCGACCCGCCGAAAGCCTTGGTACGGCGGCGACCGTTTCGACAACCGTTTCGATGGAGGTCCTCGATGGCAACCGTCCGTTGGCCCGCGGAGACGTGCTTAATTTCCGCATCGTGGAGGACAAAGATCCTCCCATTGCGCTTCGCGTGAACGACGCCGGCAATATCGAGGTGCCCTACATCGGGACGGTCTCTGCTGCCGGCAAAACGCCGCGCGAGTTGGCCTTCGCCGTCAAGTCGCAGCTCGAGCGCGACTATTACCACAATGCCACGGTCATTATCAGCCTGGATACAGCCGGTCAGAGGTCGGCCGGACTCTTTTACATCACCGGAGCAGTCAATGGCGGAGGGCCGATGGAAATCCCTTTCAACGAGAAGTTCACTGTCAGCAAGGCCATCCTCCGGGCCGGCGGATTTGCAGATTTTGCCAACGAGCGTAAGGTGTTGGTCACCCGGCCCCAAGAGGACGGGACCACTGAAACCATTACCGTTGATGTCAAAGAGGTTATCGAAGACGGCCGCCAAGACCTCGATATTGAAGTGTTGCCCAACGACCTCATCCGCGTTCCCGAGCGCCTGATCAACTTCTAGCTTATGCCCGGCGCCATCGATAGCCCCACCTCCTTTGCCAACTCCGCCCAACACGAGCGGGCGGAAATTCTGCAGCTTACTTTCCAGCGCTACAAATACATGCTGCAAAACTGGTGGTGGATTCCGCTGCTCACCACCGCGATCGGCCTCGGCCTGCAGGCTTGGGTCGTGCTCAGTGCGCCGCCGCAATACCAATCGAGCGGGCGCCTGATGGTGTCCGGCAAGATCGCTCTTCCCGAGGGTGCGGTTTACAGCGAGGAGGCGGCCAACTTCTTCGGCACGCAGCTTGAGTTGCTGCAGAGCGGCGAAGTGGCGCGTCGCGCCGACGCACGCGTCATGGCCCTCAATCCGAACCTCGAAAAGGTGCCGGTCAAACTCTACGCCAACGTTTTGCCCAAGACCTCGATTTTCGCGGTCACGGCGCAAGGGCTGCAACCCCAACAGACCAAGGCTTACCTCGACGCGGTCATGGACGAATTTATCGCCTACCGGCGATCCATGCGCTCGGACAAATCGGACGTGACCCTCAGCGCCATCACCGACCAAGTCGTCGATCTCGAGAAAGATCTGCGGAAGGCAGAGGAGTCGCTCTTCAATTGGCAGAAGGAGAACAACCTTGTGTTCCTGCAGGAAGAGGGGAACAGCGCCGGTGCCTACCTCGCTCAACTCAACCGCCAACTTGCGTTGCAGCGCACCGAAGCCCAGTTGCTGGAGACGCTCTCGCTCGAGCAAAACCTCGACCGGCAAAGTCAGGTCGAGCAACTCGCCGAAAACAACAAGGAGAGTATGGGGGCACTCATGGGCCGGTTCGGTCCCGCCGCGGACTACCTCAAAGCACGGCAGGAATTGCAGCTTCTCCGTGCCCGTCTCGTCGAGTTGGGTATCAACCTGAAACCGCGACACCCCAAGATGGCGGAACTCAACCAAGCGATCGCCATGCAGGAGCGGCTCATGGAGATCTATCAAGGGCAGACCCAAGAGCAGTTTGCTTCCCAGATAGAGTCGCTCAAGGTGCAAATGAAGGCCAGCGAGGCGGCCATCGCGGAGTGGCAAGTCAAAGCCCTCGATCTCAGTAGCCGACTCGGGGAATTTGAGCGGCTCAAGGGTGAAGTCGAGCGCCGCAAGGCACTTTACGAGCGCCTGCTGGCCAGCGTCCAGAGCGTCGATGTCAACCGCAACATCGACCAAGACACCATCAACGTCATGGAATACGGCACGCCGCCTTCGGTGGTCCGCCCCGACCTCGGGCGCGCCCTCCTTATGGGGGGGCTCGGTGGCTTTGCTGTCGGCCTCGGTATCCTGCTCCTCATCGGCAAGCTCGATGACCGCTACATTTCGGTCTCCGAGCTCGAGGCGCATTCGGAACTCGACGTGGTCGGTCTTATCCCGCGACTCAAGGCCACCGAAATGCAGATTCTGCAACCGCGCGACAAACGCCACATCCTGGTCGAATCCTTCCGCAACATTCGCTCGAGCATGCTCTTCATGCCGACCACCGAATTCAATCCGAAGAGTTTTCTCATCAGCAGTGCCATTCCGGGCGAGGGCAAGTCGACCCTTGCCATGGACTTGGCCGTCACCATGGCCTTGGCCGGATCAAAAACCCTGTTGATCGACGGCGACTTGCGCCGGGGGCGCCTCAACCGTCACTTCGCCGTCAAGACCGAGCCCGGTCTGGCCGAGCTGCTCAAGGAAATGACCACTCTGGACGAGGCGTTGGCTCCCACCGAAGTGCCCAACCTCAGCTTCATGCCTCGCGGCAAAATTCTTGCTGCCGGCACCGAACCCCTCCCTGGCAGCAGGTTCAGCAAATTGATCGGCCAGCTGCACGAGAAGTTCGACTACATCATTATCGATAGTTGTCCCGTCCTCGCCGCGGACGATTCCAGCGCGATGGCCCCCTTGGTTGACGCTGTGTTTTTCGTCGTGCGTTCGCGTTTCACCTCGGCCCGCCTCTTCATCCGTTCCCTCAAATTGCTCGCCGTCCGCGGGGTGATGGTGCGGGGCCTGATCTACAACTGCGCCGAGATGGGCAGTTCCGACTACCCGTATTACCAATACAAGGAATACCACCGCACAGCCGCCCCTCCACCGGAACCGGCTTCCGCCACGGGTGCCAAGGCGTAGGTGGCTTGTTCTTGCCATCACGGGGCAACGCGACTACCCATATCACTTCGCCGCGGCTAGGTAGCTCAGTTGGCAGAGCAGAGGACTGAAAATCCTCGTGTCGGGGGTTCGATTCCCTCCCTAGCCACCTCCTCGGATCATCAACAAGTCAGCTCTATCGTCTCGCATTCATCCGTTGCAGGCTGATTTTAGTGCCCTACCTGTCCTTACCCGTTCCGCTGGCTTCATGCCGCCAAAAATAGGACAGCGTGCCACCGATGGAGGAAGGCGCCGGAAGCACTCGCTTGGCGGCAGATGATCCGCGGTCGGCGCTGGCCACTGACGGGGAAAAGGGGTACGTCGTAGCCATGAAACACCATGACCCTCTGGAGAAGCGGGAGAATGTCCCGCTGGCTGTCCTGATGATTGGTGTGCAGTTGCTTGATGTGGCCGTGACGCGGAAGCTTTGCTCGAGCGGGGAACTCAGCGAAGCAGGCGCGGCTGTTGTTCAGGCCTTTCATTACGGCAGCAACTTTCTTCTCCTCCTTTTGCTCGTTGTCATTGCCTTGGCTGCGTTCCGTCCCCATTCGCGCATCATCTTGCCTGGCCTGACGGTCTATCTGGCCTTTGCGCTTCTTCATCTTGTGGTTAATGTCGGTGCATTGCTCCTGAGTGCCACGGCCAAAGCAACCGGTTTGGCGAGCCTCTGGGATGTCGGCGCCATCGGCGTGATGATTGTGATCACTTTCGCCGTTTGCTATTGGATCCTCGACCGCGCCACGCCGGGTGGTGCCTTTATTTTCCCGGGACGAAGGGGGGCGCTTCAGGATCCGGGAATCTTCGACTACATCTACCTTTCCTTCGATACCTGCACGACGTTCGGTCCGACCATCGAGACGCCGGTCTCGCGCGGGGCCAAGGGCCTCATGATGTTGCAGGTGATCCTCTCGGTCGTGGTGCTGACGGTTCTGCTCTCCCGGGCGGTGAACGCCGTCTCTTGACGTCTTGACCTCGCTGGTGGCAACGCAAAAAATGCCGGACTCTCAAATTCAACAAACAAATTATGACTGCTGAACTCAAATGTCCTTTCAATCACGGCAAAGCCACCGGAGCGCCGGTGGCGGCCGGTATGGGCCCGACCAATCGCGACTGGTGGCCCAATCAACTCAATCTCAAGATGCTCAGCCAGCAGTCGGAAAAAACCGATCCGATGGGCGAGGATTTCGACTACGCCCAAGAATTTGAAAGCCTTGATCTGGCCGCCGTCAAAAAGGACCTCGGTGCGCTCATGACCGACTCGCAGGACTGGTGGCCGGCGGACTTCGGCCACTACGGACCGCTCTTCATCCGCATGGCCTGGCATAGCGCCGGAACCTACCGCACGGGCGATGGGCGCGGAGGCGGGGGCAACGGCAGCCAACGTTTTGCGCCGCTCAACAGCTGGCCGGACAACACGAATCTCGACAAGGCGCGCCGTCTGCTCTGGCCGATCAAACAGAAGTACGGCCGGAAAATTTCGTGGGCCGATCTCATGATCTTGGCCGGTAATGTGGCTCTCGAGTCGATGGGGTTCAAAACCTTCGGCTTCGCCGGCGGCCGAAAGGATATCTGGGAGCCGGAAGAGGACATTTATTGGGGGGCGGAAAAGCAGTGGCTCGGTGACGAGCGTTACTCCGGCGATCGTGATTTGGAGAACCCGCTCGCCGCTGTCCAGATGGGGCTGATCTACGTCAATCCCGAGGGGCCGAACGGCAACCCCGACCCCGTGGCAGCGGCCCGCGACATCCGGGAAACTTTCGCGCGCATGGCCATGAACGACGAGGAAACCGTCGCCCTCATCGCCGGCGGCCATACCTTCGGCAAATGTCACGGAGCGGGCGACGCCAAGCACGTCGGTCCCGAACCGGAAGCGGCACCCCTCGAGGAGCAGGGGCTCGGTTGGCGCAGCAGCTACAAATCCGGAGTCAACGGCGACGCTATCACCAGCGGTCTCGAGGTCACTTGGACGCAGACCCCGACCCAGTGGAGCAACTACTACTTCGACAACCTCTTCAAATACGACTGGGAGCTGACCAAGAGCCCAGCCGGCGCCAACCAGTGGGTGGCCAAGAACGCACCGGCCGACATTCCCGATGCCTTTGACCGCGCCAAGCGGCATTTGCCCACCATGCTGACCACGGATTTATCGATGCGCTTCGATCCGGCCTACGAGAAAATCTCGCGGCGCTTCCACCAAAACCCGGCAGAGTTCGCCGACGCGTTCGCGCGTGCCTGGTTCAAGCTTACCCATCGCGACATGGGTCCGCGGGCGCGTTACCTCGGACCCGATGTGCCCAAGGAGGAACTCATCTGGCAGGACCCGGTCCCCGCCGTCGACCATCCGCTGATCGACGGCAGTGATGTCGCCACGCTGAAGAAAAAGTTGCTGGCATCCGGTTTGTCCGTGGCCGAGCTCGTCGGCACAGCATGGGCCTCGGCCTCCACATTCCGCGGGTCCGACAAACGCGGAGGGGCCAACGGGGCCCGCATCCGTCTGGCGCCGCAAAAGTTCTGGAAGGTCAACGAGCCCGAGCGGCTGGGCAAAGTGCTCAAGGCACTGGAAGGCATCCAAGAGGAGTTCAACAAAACAGCTTCCGGCGGCAAGAAGGTGTCGTTGGCGGACCTTATCGTGCTGGCCGGTTGCGCCGCCGTGGAGAAAGCGGCCGCCGACGGGGGGCACCATGTGACGGTGCCTTTCGTGCCGGGACGCATGGATGCCGGACAAGACCAGACCGACGTCGAGTCGTTTGCCGTCCTTGAGCCGGCGGCGGACGGTTTCCGTAATTACCTCCGTCCAAAGCTGTCCGTTCCGGCCGAAGAGATGCTCTTGGACAAGGCACAACTGCTCACGCTGACCGCACCCGAAATGACTGTTCTCCTCGGAGGCTTGCGCGTGCTGGGGGTCAATTTCGAGGGAACCGGGCACGGTGTCTTCACCTCTCGCCCCGGGCAGTTGACGAACGACTTTTTCGTCAACCTCCTCGATATGGACACGGCATGGAAGCCGCAGTCCGAAGCGCGCGAGGTGTGGCAGGGGTGCGATCGCAAGACCGGGCGCCCCAAATGGACAGCCACCCGGGTGGATTTGGTCTTCGGATCGAATTCTATCCTTCGCTCGCTCGCCGAAGTCTACGGCAGTGCGGACGCCGGGCAGAAATTCGCGGCGGATTTTGTGCGTGCGTGGGACAAGGTCATGAATCTTGACCGGTTCGATCTGGCCTAGCGCGCTTCAGTCCAGATCCCGGGCGGCCAAGGCGTCCTCGTCCAAACCGAGGTAGTGCCCCAATTCGTGCAGGTAGGTGCGTCGCACCTCCTCGGCGAAACCCGTGCCGGCCTCCGCGCACTCTTCGAGGATGTTCTCCAGGTAAAGGAGGATTTGCGGGGGAGGGCCGGCGTCGTTGGCGTGTTCGTGGTGCGGGGCGCCCACGAAAAGCCCGAGGATGCCCGCATCAAGACCGTCCTCGACCAACGCGTCCGATGGACGGTCCTCGAAGCAGACGGGCACTTGGCGCGCCGCTTTCTTCAGCGCCTCCGGCAAGCGGTGCAGTGTTTCCACCACCACCAGGCGGGCTTTTTGCGCGTGATTCATCAAAACCTTTCTGCCCCCGTTCTCCTTTGCGCTCTTTCGCGCAGCTTGATGCCGGATGGCGTGCCCGCCGGCTGGCCGTCCACCGCTCCCCGCCAAAAGGCCGTCACCGCGTCACGGATATTCGACGTCTTCCATCCCTGCGTCCGGAGATAGCGGCGGAAATTTCCGGGCAAATACGACCTCAAATGGGCGGAGTGCGGCGAGTGGAAGGCGAGGTAGGACAGGTTTTGCAGCAAGGCGAGGAACTTCCCGCGGTGCGCCCCTGCCGCGGTCCGCGGGTCGTGCGGAGGCGGCGGCAGATGGGGGACGGCAACGTCCGCCGTGAAAAAGCCTCCGGCCCCGGCCGCCGCGCGCATCGAGAACTCGAGATCCTCGCCGAGCATCCAAAAGTCCTCGCGGAACTTCCCGCATTTTTCGAAGGTCTCCCGGCGGTATAGCATGCACGCACCCGTGGCCCAACAGAACGGTTGCGGGTCGTGCCCCAGCAAGGCCCGCGCCGATTCCGTATCCCGGGCGCGCCGGATGGCGGACCGCAGCCCGATTTCCCGCGGTTCGGGGAATCCCCACAATTTTCCAGCCTCGTCGAGGAGGAGCGGTGCGATGGCGCCGGCCTTCGTCGCGGACATCGCGCTCATCATCCCTTCCAAGCCGTCGGGGGGCGGGACGACGTCGTCGTCGAGAACCAGGAAATGCGTCAGCGATGGATCGCTCAAGGCGGCTTCCAGTGCCGCGTTCCAGGCCGGCCCCGGGCCGCGGTTGGCCGGCAACGGAATCCACCGGGCGCCCCGCCGTTCGCATAGATCGCGGGTCGAGGCGGCGGAGGCGCTGTCGGCCACACACACAAGGGCCGGGACTACGGTTTGCACAGCGAGGGCCGCCAAGAGCCGGTCGAGTGCTTCGTCCCGACGGTAAGCGGCGATCAGCGCTCCCACTTTGGGGCTGTGTTGGTGGTTGGCGCTCATGCGGGTCGGGAATGTTGCAGAGGGGAGCCCGGTCGGCTATTTCTCGTTCATGGTATTTCGGGCTTTGCTGGTGGCAATTCTGTTCGCCCTGCCTGTCTCCGCGCAGCAGCAGGAGCAAGGCATGATGGACCGCATCATGAATCCCAAGGCGGACAAGGCGAATCCGATGGGCGAAAAAGCCTTCAAGGCCGCGCCGTTCGCGGCCAGCGAGTTTCGTGGAACCAAAGCTTACGGGGGCGTCAAGGAGGCGCAGACCAAGGAGTTCGGCACGCGTAGTTTCCTCGGGATCCGCAATCCCTGGTTCGGCAAAAAAGTTTTCGAAACCCGTGCCGCCGAGGAGCTGACGCGTTATGTGCTGAGCGACAAAGCGTTCGCCTCTCGTTCCGTCGAATCCAAGCCGGCGCGCGACGCGTCCAAGCGGGCCGCCGGGGCGGATGGTGCCGTCGACGCGCGCGACTTTCTCGCGCGCGGCAAGTCCCAGGGATCGTTGAACAACACTTACCCCTCGGGGTCCACTCTCTCGATCGAGGAAGTGCGCGAATTGCTCAACCGGAACCGTTGAGCGGATGAAGCCGTCCGGTTCTGTCGAGGAGCTTTGCCAAGGCTGCGCCGAGGTCATCAGCCGTCCGGAGTTGCAGAAGAAGCTGGCCGCGGGCCGCTCACTGCGGGTCAAACTCGGTGTCGACCCCACCGCCCCCGATATCCACTTCGGCCACACCGTCTCGCTGCAAAAGATGCGCCAGTTCCAGGATCTCGGACACCAGGCCGTTCTCCTCATCGGCGACTTCACCGCCATGATCGGCGATCCGAGCGGCCGGTCGGCCACGCGGCCGCAACTGACCCACGAGGAGGTTCTGGCCAACGCCAAAACCTACCAGGAACAGGCTTTCAAAGTTCTCGATGCCGACCGCACCGAGGTTGTTTTCAACGGTGCGTGGTTCAAGACCATGAATTTTACCGACGTCATCCGCCTCAACAGCCGCGTGACCCTGCAGCAGATGCTGCAGCGAGAAGACTTCCGGGAGCGCCTGGACAAAGCCCAGCCTATCCGCGCGCACGAGGTCCAGTACCCCATCATGCAGGGATGGGATTCGGTCATGATCAAGGCGGATGTGGAACTCGGAGGCACGGACCAGCTCTTCAACATCATGGTCGGACGCGATCTGCAGAAAGAAGAGGGACAGGAAGCGCAAGTGGCCATGATGCTCCCCATCCTCGAGGGGCTTGATGGTACGCAAAAAATGAGCAAAAGCCTCGGCAACGCTGTCGGAGTCAACGAGGCGCCGGGAGAAATGTTCGGCAAGGTGATGAGTGTATCCGACGAGCTGATGGCGCGCTGGTATGTGCTGCTTCTCGGACGAGAACTCGACAAGAGCGCGCATCCCATGGCGGCCAAGAAAGAGCTGGCCTGCGCCTTGGTCGCGCGTTTTCACTCCGTCGCAGCGGGGGCGCGTGCACTGGAGGAATTCGAAAAGCGCTTCAGTGGTCGCGATCTGGAGAACGCCGAGTTGCCGTCCTTTGCTCCCGCGGTAACGCTCATCGACGTGATCACCGCGGCCGTCGAAGCTTACGCGCAGTGCTTCGGCCAAACCAAGTCGCGCGGTGACGTGCGGCGTTTGGTCACGCAAGGCAGCGTGCAGTGGCGTGGCGAGAAAGTGACCGATCCCAAAGCCATGCTCGACCTGTCGCAACCGGGCATTCTGCGCTTGGACAAAACCCGGGCCGCGCGCGTCGGCTAGAACCGCCGTGTCACAAAACCGCGGCGACGGCCGACGGCAGAGCGCGCGGACCGTCCCCTCCCAGGTGCTCATCGATTATTTCGAGGCGCCGGATCAGATCGACCACCTCGCGCCGTGCGTAGGGGCCGCCGGCGGCGGCACAGAAGTGGGTCCGGCAGCCGAGGGGACGAGCCTCGTAGATCAGGCAGCGCGCAGTCCGCTCGTCGAGCAAGGGGCAAGCGCCGTCCTTGCGGACGGGAAGAGTTTTGCGCCCTCCTGCTTTCAGGGCGCGGGCCGCCAGGAGTGCCTCGCCGCGCGTGAGATAGGGCATTTTGCCGGTCAACTTGAAATGGCAGCACCCGGTGCGCAGCGTGCAATCGCGCTCGACCGGCCGGGCGGACAAGTCGCGGTAGACTGAGCGCACTTCGGCGAGGCTGTCCTCCTCGGTGGAGTCGCGCCGTCGCGGCATCTCAGTGGCAGCCGCAGCCCCCGGCATCGTGGCCGCCGCAACATCCGTCCTCGGCGTGCGCATGGCCGTGGTGCACGTGGCCGTGGGAGATTTCCTCCGGAGTGGCGGCGCGCACGTCGCGGACGGTGACATTGAATGTCAGCGTCTCTCCGGCCAGCGGGTGATTGGCGTCCACGGTGATGGTGTCGCCGTCGACGGCGACCACCACGACGTTGTCCGAGCCGTGCTCGCTGGTGGCGCGGAAGCGCATGCCGGGCTTGATCTCGGCTCCTTCCGGAAAAATAGAGCGCTCGACTTTGCCCATGCGGCGCTCGTCGCGCAACCCGTAGGCCTCGACGGGAGGAATGACCACGTCCAGCTGCTCCCCGGCCGCCTTTCCTTCGAGGGCCTTTTCCAGACCCGGAATGATGCTGGCATAACCGTGCACGTAAGCCATGGGGTGTCCCGATTGGCCGGAGCTGTCCAGCAGTTCGGAGCGGCTGTTGCGGACTTCGTAATCGAAGAAAACGGCGTGGTCTTTGGCGATCTTCATGAGGAAGAATTATGGGGCTTGGCGCGGGGAACGCACAGCACTTTTGCGCAGCGGGGCAAAAGCGTGGTCCGCGCCCTGACGTTTGGCCTCCAGCACGATCTGCAGCAGGCGTCCCAGGTCACCCGATGGCCAGCCCTTGTGTTCGAACCAGCACAGGTATTCTGCCGGCAGATCGTAGAGCTTGCGTCCCGCAAATCTGCCGAACGGCATGGTCCAGGTGCGCAGCTTCTCCCAGTCGGCGGCGGCTTGGGCGGAACGCATGGAGTGAGCCTAGCACGGAAGACGACTTTGGCGGTTGGCTTTTTGCCGGGGGCGCGGCTTAATTCCGGCCATGCCCGATTTTGCCGACGACCCGTCGAACGGTCCGCACGACGATCTGCATTACCGCGAGTACAAGATTCTCCTCCGACCGGAGCGTTTTACCTCGCCGCAGGCTTTCAAGGATTTTTGGCAGGTGGTCAAACGGGTCGCCAAGCAGTTCGAGGTCAGGCTGGAGGAGGCGGAAGATGCCTTCGAGAATCAGGTGCGCGAGGTGCTCTTTTTCGACACGCCCGACTTCGATCTCTACAACAACCACTTCATTGTCCGGTTGCGCACGCTCTACCGGAGTGGTTGGCCCTCGGGAACTCCGGAACTCACCGTGAAATTCCGCCATCCCGATTTCGAGCGTGCGGCCAAGGTGGACGTCCGCCCGGCACTGGCGGGGGAGACGCGCATCAAATTCAAGGAGGAGCTCCTGCCCCGGCCGGAAAAGCTCGGGGAAATCCGCTCGATATTTTCGCACAACTCCGTCTTGGCCCTGCCGCGCGAGGCCATGAATTTTGCACTGAAGAACATCACGCACGCCTTCCCTGCCTTCCGCGCGGTGGAGGACAAGGGCGATGCGCCCATCGAGTTGGTCAACGACATGGCCGTCGAGGAAGTGCAGGTCAACGTCGGCGTGACCCACTTCGGGCACCACTACAACGGCAAAACGACCATCGCTGTCTGGCGAAGCCGCAAGCTTGAGCAGCCCGTCTGCGGGGAATTCGCGTTCCAGTGCAAATTCAACAAGTCCGACGACGTCCATGCCGGGACGCTGGAGAGAGCCGCCGCCTTTCACAAGGAAGTGCAGAAAACGGCGGCGGACTGGGTCATGCTCGGCACGACGAAAACCGCGCTGGTCTACGGGTTGGGTCACAAGCCGGTGGTCAATCATGAGTGAGGGCACCACGGCCTCGCCCCGCGTTTCCCTGCGGCGGATTTTCGGCGCTTTTGCCCTCATCGGGGTGACCAGCTTTGGCGGAGGCATCGTCGCCTACTTGCGTCACGCCCTGGTGGAGAAGGAAAAGTGGCTCGATGCGGATGAGTTCATGGGCGCCTTGGAAATTTCGCAGACCCTGCCGGGTTTGAACTCCACCAATATGAGCGTGATTGTCGGCCGCAAGCTGCGGGGCCCGGCCGGCGCCCTCGTTGCCACGCTCGGCATGATCATGCCGGGCGCCGTCATCCTCACCGGTTTGGGCTTCGCCTATGTTGCCCTGCGGCATGATCCGAATGTTGCCGTGATCCTGACCGGCGTGGCTGCGGCCGCCGTCGGGCTGCTTCTGCAAGTGACCTTGAAAATCGGTTGGAAGCAGCTGATCCGCCCGAAAGATCTGCTTTTTGTCGTTGTTGTCTTCGTGCTCGTCGGCGTCTTTCACGCCTCGCTGCTCGTCACGCTCGTCACGCTGGGCCCGTTGGCCATCTGGCTGAACCGTCCGGGGACCGGTCAGGAGTCCGCATGAACAAGATCGTCGAATTGATCAACGTCTTCGCCCTTCTCTCGCTCCTGGCCGTGGGGGGCGGCACCGCCGTGCTGCCGCAGATGAAGCACGATACGGTTGTGGCGCATCACTGGGTCAGCGACACGCAATTTGCCGAGATCTACAGCCTCGGCCAGCTGGCACCCGGGCCGAACATGACCTGTGTCATGCTCATCGGCTACGAGGTCTCCGGCTTTGCCGGGCTTTTGGCCGTGCTGCTGGCCTTTTTCTTTCCGGCGTGCCTTCTTTGTTATTTCGTCAGCAAGATCTGGGACGCTGCGGCCGGCTCGCCCTGGCGCGATGCGGTCCAGCGGGGCATGGCTCCCATTGTGATCGGGCTCATGCTGGCCGGGTGCTATGCCCTGGGCAAGACGGCCAGCTACAATCCGTCAAGGGATTGGGAATTCAATCTGCTGACCCTGGCTATCGGCGCGGTCGTGGCGTTGCTGCTGTCCGTCACGCGCATCAATCCCGCCTTGACCATCCTTGGCGGGGGAGTGGCCGGATATTTTCTCCTGGGCAACTGATCACTCGTAGCGCAGAGCGCTGACCGGGTCCATGCGCGCGGCGAACCATGCGGGGATGACGGCAGCCACCGTGCAAATGAGGAAAGCGCTGCTGCAGATAATGGCGACGTCGGAAGGAACGATTTCGGCGGGAATTTCCGAGAACTGGTAGATGGACTTGGGGAAAATTTCGATACCCATCACGCCCGACAGCCACTGGCTGACCTGGTTGCGGTATTGCACCAGCCATATGCCGGTGCCCAGGCCGATGAGGGTTCCGAAAAGGCCGACCACAATCCCCTGGCCGACAAAGACACCGACAATCTGACCCGTGCGCGCCCCGAGCGCCTTGAGGATGCCGATCTCGCGCGTTTTCTGCACGGTCACGGTGATGAGCGTGTTCATGATCCCGAAGGCGGCCACGATGACGATGAAAAGGAGGATGAAAAACATGACGTTGCGTTCCATGTGGATGGCCTCGAAGAGTTCGCGGTTCATATCCATCCACGTGGAAATGCGGAACTGGTCGCCCAGCGTCCGGTAGACATCTTCCCGGATCTCGGCGGCGCGGTAGGGGTGTACCGTCTTGACGGTAATGCCGTGCACGCCGTCTCCCAGACCGTAGATTTCCTGCGCGATGTGAAGCGGCACGAGCATGAACTCCGAATCGTAGAGGTAGCGTCCCGATTCGAAAATCCCGGTGACCTGCAGTTCCATGGGCAACACCATTTCCCGCAGACCGGCGGCCGCCTCGCTTTTGTCTTCGCCTCCTTCGAGCCGGTTGATCCCGTCGACGATCTCCTCGAGATTGCCCGGGGAGTAGACGGTGATGGTGTCACCCACGCCGCAACCGAGGATGGCGGCGAGCGCGGAACCGATGACCGTTTCGTTGCCTTCCAACTGCAAGTGGCCCGCCACCATGAAGTCGCGCAGGGTTGTCACCTTGGTCTCGGCTTCGGCGTCGATGCCCCGGATCTTCGGCGCAAGTCGGCGCCCCATGAACTCGGCCAACACCGGCCCCTGGACAAACGGCGCCGCGCCGGTCACGCCGGGCACCGCGGCCACCGCTTGCGTACGCTCCGGCCAGTCGTAAACGATTGTCTCGCCGCCGACGACAAGATGGGCATCGAAACCCAGGACCTTGCGCCGGAGTTCCTGTTCGAATCCGGTCATCACCGAAATCACCAGGATGAGCACCATGATGCCCAGCGTGACCCCGAGGATGGAAATAACCGTGATAAGACTGAGAAAAGTGCGCTTCGGCTTGAGGTAACGCAGGGCGAGAAAAAGACTGAACGGTTTGGTCATCGGCTTGGGGGAAGATTCGCGCGCGGGGGCCGGCAGGCAAGGCCAAAGCGGAACCCTACTCGGGTGCGACGGGTACCCGGCGCTCGGCGGCCGGAATCCCCAATTTTTGCTCGAGCTCGTGGAGAAGGGTGAGAACCCGCGGTTTCCGTTCCTCTTCGCCCATTTCGTAGATGTGGCGGAGGGCCGCGTAAGCCTCCCGTTCGCGGCCTTCCACGGCTGCAAGTTCATAGGCGGCAAGGCGCTTGATGTAGGGCGGGGCCTGCGGTGACGCGGCCGCCTTGGCGAAGGCGTCCGCGGCCCCCCGGTGGTCTTCGAATTTGTCGCGCAGGAGGATGCCCATTCTTTCGTGCAGCATGAAGCTGTCCGGGTTGTTGGCGAGGCCCTCGGCCAGGAATTCTTTGCCGAGGAGCTGGTATTCACGCTCCGCCCGGCGACGCAGGAATTCACTCGGCTCCTTCGGGTTCTCGCGGGCGGCGATGGCGGCGTTCCAGGCCATGTGCCAGGAAGACAGGTCCCAGTAGGTGAGCGAACGCGGTTGGAGTGACGTGACCGTACGGAAGAGCCCGGCCATCCGGCCCCACGCGGTCTGCTCCCAAGCGGTGTGCGCCTCGATCCAGAGAAACGCGGCCACGAGCGAGCGGAAACCGCTCAAAGCGGCCGCATAGGAAAGTTGGCCCAGTTGATCGCGCAAGCCGATGACCGGAGCATCCGGACGCAGGAAGGCTTCGCGCTGCGCCTTGTCGAGAGAGCGTTCAATGGGAAGGCGCAGGAGTCCGAAGGCCAGCAGGGCTGCGGCGACGATACCGAGTATCGCGGCACGGTCCATGGTCAAAGCTCCCTGGTCTGGAAGACCGCCGCTGCCAGCGCGGTGTAGACCGCGATGTAGCCGAAGCCGAGCGCGAGCGTCCGGAGCAGGATGGCCGCCGATACGGGGGTGCCCGTGACAATGCCGTCGATCAGGTTGAACGCCTGCAGGTCGGGGAAAATGATGGCGACCAGCCCCAGCACGAGTTTGGCCAGGGGACCGAGGTCGCCGCCGGCCATCCAGTAGTCGCGGGCCGTGGCTTGGAGGTGTCCGATGAAGTAGGCCGCGAAAGCCGTGATCGTGGTGAAAATGGTCGAGGTGGCGAAAGTGGAAATGAACACCGTCATGGCGGCGAGCAGCCAGGCTTTGACAAGGATGACCGAACCTCCCGCCAGCAGAGCGGGGTCGTAGCCGGCGTGTCGTACTTTTTGCAGGGCTGCCTGCAATTCGGCCGGCGGCAGGGACGCCATTTCCAAGGCGGTCGCATGCAGGACGAGTTGGGTGCGCAACACGAGCACCACCGCGAAGACCGCGCCCATCAGAATCACCGCGAGGGCCAGGAGCAGAAAAACGCCGGCCAGTTTCCCCAGCAGGTATTCGAAGCGGGAGACCGGTTTGGCCAGGATTGTGTAGATCGTACGGTCTTCCAGGTCCTTGGGCAGCAGGGTGGCCGAGGCCAGGATGGCGAGCAATGCACTGAAAATGCTCATGGCCCCCAGTGCGATGTCTTTGAGCATCTGGAATTCTTCCTCGAAGCTGAAGCGCGCGAGGAAGAACGAGTTCCCGATGACCAGCAGGGCGAAAATGATGATGAAATAAAAGACCTTCAGCCGGACGAGCTCCGTCCATGTGACGGAGGCGATCGCGGTGACCCGGCGTATCATGGTTGCGCGGGAAATCGTGTTCCCGTGTCTTCGCCCGCCAAAGCGGCGGCGATGCGGCCCGGTTGGCTCCCGTCGAGGATCCATGTCTCGATGCCGGCCCGCGTGGCGAACCCGACCGCGTCGAGCTTGCTTCCCATGCCGCCGGTGCTGTGCTCGCCTTTCTCCCCCGTGACGTGGGCGCGCGCGCCCGCCAGATCGGTGACCACGCTTTCGCGCTTTCCTTCGGCCCGCAGTCCGTCGCTCCGGGTCAGGATGAGGTAAAGATCGGCCCGGCACATGGAAGCCACCTCGGCCCCGAGTTGGTCGTTGTCGCCGAAGCGCAACTCCTCGACCGCAACCGAATCGTTTTCATTGATGACCGGAACGACGCGCGGGTAGGAGAGCAGTTCGCGCAGCGTGTTTTCCGCATTGGCGCGTCGCTGGCGGCTGTCGATGTCGTCATGAGAGAGCAGAAGTTGCGCGGCCACCAGACGGTGCGGGGCGAACACCTCTTCGTAGGCGCGCATCAACTGGGACTGGCCGATCGCGGCACAGGCTTGCTTGGCCGGGAGGGAGGAGGGGCGCTCGCTGCGCCCGAGAGCGGCGACCCCGGCGGCCACGGCGGCGCTGGAAATGACGATGACCGCATGGCCCGCGTCGATCAACGAGCAGATCTCCGCCGCGAAGCGCGCGAATTGCCCGCGGTCCAACTGCAGTCCGCTGGCGTCGGCGGTCAGGATACCGGTGCCGAATTTCAGGACGATGCGCTTGCTCATGGTTTGGCCAACGCGAGGCATCCCGCCTCGAGGGCGATATCTTCCTTCACGTTGCGGTCCAACAAAACCCGCAGCAGGGCGGCGCCGTCAAGAACGCGCAGCAGGGCCGCGTCATCCAGCGCCTCGGCCAGCCGTCGTGTCTCCGTTTCCATCGAGGGATACCGAAGGTGGCGGATGCCGTGGCGGGAGCGCAGCACGTCGGCGGTGCGTTCGGCAACGGCGTTTACCAACTGCTGCCTGACGGCGAGGGTCCGCGCCTCGACGGAAGCCTTGAGGCGCGCCTCTTCGTCTTTGAGCCACGCTTCCTCGGCGCTGTCGCCGAGACGCTTTTTTTCCGCTTTGAAGTCGGCAGCCATTTCAGCCTCGATGGCCGCACGCGTCTCGCGCAAGGCCGATTGTAATTTTCTGGCCAGCCGCAGGGCCGCCCCGGCGGCGCGTTGGCGGGGGGCGGAGAGGACCTCGCCGGTGGCCGCGGCGATGGCCGCCCCGGACTCGTCGGCTTCCGCGACCCCGCCCGAACGCACCGGAAAGTGGGCGCAGCGCGAGAGGATCGTCGCGGGAAGAAGCCCGGGGTTGGCCGTCACGAGGATAAAAAGGGTGTTGGCCGGAGGTTCCTCCAGAGTTTTGAGGAAAGCGTTGGCCGCGTTGATATGCAGGCGGTCGGCGTCGAAAATAATGCCGGTCTTGACCGCGCCCGGTCGGAAGCTGGTGGCGAAAAAAAGGCCGCAAAATTCCTGGAAGGGTTCGACCAGAATCCGCCGCGATTTCGACTCCGGCTCCAGCTTGTGCACGTCGGGATGCGCCTCGACCTCGTGAGCCGGCAACTGGTTGACCATGCCCGCGATATTCCACGCCAACTGCCGGCGACCGCTGCCCGGCGTGCCGGTCAGCAGGAGGGCGTGCGGCAATCGCCCCTGGCCGTGGGCGCGTCGCAGGCGTTCGAGGATGTCAGCGGGCAAAAAAGCCATGGAATTTCTCCTGCAGGATGTCGCGGATGCGCCCGGCGAGATTCTCCTCGGGCAATGTGGCGTCGAGCACGACGAATCGCCCGGGTTCCGACGAGGCCAGTCTCAAATAACCTTCGCGGACCGCCTCATAAAAGGCCAGAGGTTCGCTCTCCATGCGGTCGGCCGGGCGTTCGCGGCCGCGCAAACGTTGGTGGGCCTCGCCGGCGTCCATATCGAGCAGGAAGGTGATGTCGGGCAGGCAGCCGTCGATGGCGAAATGGTTGATCGCGGCCACTTGAGGGGCCTGCAGTTTGCGGGCGATGCCCTGGTAAACCGTGGTGGAGTCGTGAAAACGGTCGCTGATGACCGCCTTGTTGTCGGCCAACGCGGGCAGCACGAGTTCGCGCACCAGTTGCGCCCGGCTCGCGGCAAAGAGCAGGAGTTCTGCCTCGGGGAAGAGTCCGTGGCCCTGCGGGGCGTGCTGGAGGAGGTGCCGGATCTCGTCGCCGGCCGGCGTGCCGCCGGGTTCGCGGGTGGTCACGCACGGCTTGCCAACCGAGCCCAGCCAAGCCTCGAGACGGCGAATCTGGGTCGATTTACCGCAACCCTCCGATCCCTCGAATGTGACAAATAGGCCTCGTCTCATGCAAACAGGGGATTACACTCTCGCCGCGCCGCGGGATCAAAGGCATTTCGCGGCCCGGTTGCCATGAAAATTGTTTTTGTCGAGACGGAGGACGACGAACAGCCTTTCTTTGTCGACAGCCTGGCCGAGCATGAGGTCGGTTTTGTCGAAACTTTGGCGGAGGTCCCGGCGGACGCCGAGATTGTCTCGGTTTTCGTCAATTCCCGCGTGGACGGGGCGTTTTTGCGTGCCCACCCCAAGGTCAAAATGGTCGCCTCCCGCTCCTCTTCCACGGACCACCTCGACTTCGCCGCGGCCAAGCAGCGCGGCGTTACCCTGGCCAACGTGCCCGATTACGGTGCCGCCACGGTGGCCGAGCACACGTTCGCCCTGATTCTGGGGGTGGTGCGCAAACTGCGGCACTGCCTGGCCGCGGGCCGCGGCAAGGGATCTTCCGAGCGGCTCCGCGGCATCGAATTGCACGGCAAGACTCTCGGGGTCGTGGGCACGGGCCGGGTCGGTCAGCAGGTCATCCGCATCGCCCATGGCTTCGGCATGAAAACGGTGGGCTACGACATGGATCCGGATCAGGAGATGGCGCAGCAGCTGCAGTTCGAGTACGTCACCCTCGACCGGTTGCTCAAGGTTTCGGACATCATCACCCTGCACGTCCCGCTCAATGCCCGCACCCGCCACATGCTCAACGCCCGGCGTATTGCCAAATGCAAACCGGGGTTCATCGTCATCAATACGGCCCGCGGCGCCTTGGTCGACATCGAGGCGTTGATTGCCGGGTTGGAGAGCGGGCAGGTCGGTGGAGTGGGGCTCGATGTCCTGGAAGACGAAAAAGCCTTCAGCGCCGACTCGGCCAAGCTCGTCGGCGCGCAGATTGTCCAGCGCATCCAGGCCGTGGCCACCCCCGGGGGCGACCCCGAGCGGCGCGAGGAGCGCTTGCGCGAATTGCAGGGCCTCATGCGCAACCGCCGTTTACTGGCGCACCCCAATGTTTTTTTCACCCCCCACGTCGGATTCAACAGCGTCGAGGCCATCGAGCGCATCAACATCGGCACCGTGGACAACATCCGCCTCTTCATCGCGGGACACACCGGAGGCGGCAGGAAGACCAGGTCGTGAAGTACTGGATGGTCAAACAGGAGCCCGATGCCTACCCGTGGGCCCAATTCGTCCGCGACAAAGGCACTGCGTGGACGGGCGTGCGCAATTTCCAGGCGCGGAACAACCTCCGCGCCATGAAAAAGGGGGACCGGGTGTTCTATTACCACAGCGTGACAGGCAAGGAAGTGGTCGGTCTCGCCGAGGTGAGACGGGAGGCTTATCCCGATGCCACCGCGCAGGAAGGTGACTGGTCTTGCGTCGATCTTGTTCCGCGCCAGGCCTGCCCGTCGCCGGTCACTCTCGAGACCATCAAAGAGGAGCCGCGCTTGGCTGATCTGCCGCTGCTGCGCCAATCGCGCCTCAGCGTCATGCCTGTGTCCGCGGCTCAAGCCAGCATTCTCTGCCGTCTGGGAGGTCTCAAGTGAAGGTCGTCGTGGCCCTCCTTCTAGCACTCGTCCCGGGCTCATCTCTCTTCGCCTTTGCCTCCAAGCCCGACCCGAAGGCCTGGCAGACCGAGGCGGTGTGGTATCAGATTTTTCCCGAACGATTCCGCAACGGCGATCCGTCCAACGACCCGATCCGCGACAGCCTCGGCGGGAAAGAGTGGACGACCGCATCGTGGCGCGTGCGCGCCTGGACTTCGGATTGGTACGCCCGCGACGCGTGGGAGCAGGCGCGCGCCGACAACTTTTATTGGACGGTCGGCGAGCGGCGCTACGGCGGCGATATCCAGGGGATCATCGACAAGCTCGACTACCTCCGTGACCTCGGTGTCAACGCCCTCTACCTGAACCCCGTCTTTTGGTCCGGCTCGCATCACAAATACGACGCCTACAGTTTCCACCACATCGATCCTCACTTCGGCCCCGATCCGCAGGGCGACTTGGCGCTCATCGCCACCGAGACCGAGGATCCGGCCACATGGAAGTGGACCGCCGCGGACCGACTCTTCCTCGAATTGGTGGCCAAAGCGCACGAGCACGGGATGCGGGTCGTCATCGACGGCGTCTTCAACCACGCGGGCCTCGGCTTTTTCGCCTTCGAGGACCTGCGCAGAAACGGACGGGACTCGCGGTTCAAGGACTGGTTCATCGTTCACCATTGGGATGAACCGGGAACTCCGGAAAACGAGTTTGCCTGGCAGGGGTGGCACGGCATCACCTCGATGCCCGAGTTCGCCGAAGTGTGGGCCGACGGTCGCGGCGATCTAGTGCCCGGGGTGAAAAACTACCTCATGGCCGTGACCCGCCGTTGGATGGAGCCCGACGGCGATGTGTCGCGCGGGGTGGACGGCTGGCGGCTCGATGTCGCCTGGATGGTGCCGGATATTTTTTGGCAGGAGTGGAACAAAATGGTCCACGCCATCAATCCCTCCGCCTTCACCATCACGGAGATCTGGCATGCCGCGGAGAAGACCACCCTCGGTGGCCATTTCGATGCGACGATGAACTACGAGGGCTTCGCCATGCCGGTCAAGGGCTGGCTCTTCGACAACGCGCTGAAACCCGGCGAGTTTGCCGCCTGGCTCGACCGCACGCGCGCGCCGTGGCCCGAGTGGAACGCGCTGCGTTTGCAGAACCTCCTCGATTCGCACGACACGCCCCGCGCCGGTTCCGCCGCGGCCGACGGACGTCCGGGCAAAAGCTACATCAAAGCCCACGAGTTCGATCTCGCGGTGGGCGGCAGTGTTTCGCCCAAGGACAACCCGGACTATCGCTGGCAGAAGCCCGACGGCCGGGCCTGGAGGCTCGTGCGCATGGCCGCGACCCTGCAAATGACCTATGTCGGGACACCCTTTATTTACTACGGGGGCGAGGCCGGTATGTGGGGGGCGAACGATCCGGATTGCCGCAAGCCGATGGTCTGGGACGACCTCGCCTATGATCCCGAGTTTATGGGGCCGCACGGCCAGCGCATGGGGCCTAACGAGGTCAAGTTCGACCGGGACTTGCACGCTTTTTTCCGGGCGGCCATCGCCTTGCGGCGCAGCACCCCGGTGCTCAACGCCGGCGCCTTCCGATGGCTGGCCACCGACGACACGGCCAACACGCTGGCCTTCCTGCGCTCGGGGGGAGAGGCCCGCGCGGTGGTGGTCTTCAACCGCTCCGAGGGACCGCAAACGATCCGCTTCGCCGCGCCCGAGGGATGGCCGGAGGCCGACGTTTCCGCCGGCTTCGTGTCCGACGGCGGATCCGCTGTTCTGCGCCGCGCGGAGGGTGAGGTCATCACTGATTTGACGCCGCTTACCGCGGCCGTGTTTGTGCCATGAAGCGATCCCAGATTCCCGGTGCGGTATGGACTTCGGTTTTCTGCGTCGCTGGCGCGGTGCTGACCGTCGCGGGATTCGCCGCGTGGGATCAACCGGTGCTGGAGGCGATCCGGGCGGGCGCCGGTTCGGGTTTCAAGGCAATGGCGCGTGTGTTTTCGCGTTACGGGGATTTTCCGTGGTTGCTCGGTGGCGGTTTGGCGGCGCTCGCGTTCTGCCTCGTGACCAGGCGGCGCCAGTGGGCCCGCATTCTCACGGCCATGCTGCTGGCCGGCGTTTTCGCCGGCTTGGCCTCGAATGTGATCAAGCTGGGCACGGGACGCGTCCGTCCGCGCGTGGAGAGCGTGGCGCACGGATGGTACGGGCCCACCCACCAGGGCGAATGGGTCTCCCTGCGCCACGATTTCCAAGGATTCCCGTCATCCCACGCCGCCTGCGCTTTCGGTTTTTTCTTTCCTCTGTTTCTTTCGCGGCGATTGGTCGGTTCCGCGGGGTTGTTCGCCGCTGCCGCTGTCGCGTGGTCGCGCGTCCAACTCAACGCGCACCATCTATCCGACGTCGCCGCCGGTGCGCTGATTGGCGTCGTCGCCGGATGGATTGTGTGGTGCTGGATCGTGGAGAGCGGCGGTTTGTCGCGGTGGTTGGGGTCTGGTGGCCGCTAACCGACCCGCGTATATTCGCGGCTAAATCCACCCACTACGGCGGCGCGGATTTCGTCAATGAACGGGGCAAAGCGCGGCGGCAGTTCCCCGCGGTCGGACTTCCCTTGATGCCGGGCACGGAGGAATTCCTCGTCGAGTGGTGGTCGCCGTTCAGGGGAGGCGGTGGCCGCGGCGAGCGGCTGGCGCACTTTCCAATCAGCCGACCACGGGGCGGGGTAGCGGGATTGGTGCAGGAGCTTGAGCGCCGCCTCGGCCTGCTCGATCTGCCACCCGGCTTTGCTCTGGTCGGCGAGATCCTTCAAAAAGGCCTCGACATCGGATTGCCCAGCGTCCACGAATTTGCGAGGCGAGAGATACTTCCCCCAAGCCATGACCCAGTTGGTCCAATATGGAATCAATGATTCCTGCACGCCCTTTTTCCGGGCCTAGTCCCCGAACTGCTCGCGAAAGCTCGAATGGGCCATAGCGGATGGAATAATTCAACAACTGCCCCTCACTTACAAGTAATATGCGACCAGTCGTAAAACCCAATATTAACGAACTGTCGTATACTATACGTTGGGCCTTATGCTGATATCGATAGGAGGAATTATGAGCCAATTGTTCGCAGGTATTTTGTTGTTAGCGTTCCTTTCAGTGCCGGTCCGTTCGGCTGATGATTTTACTTCGGCTTCGGGCTCCGGCTATCCTTCAGCAACGAATAATTATGTTAATGATTTCGCTGGCGTGCTTCAGCCGATGGATTCTCAGATGCTGAAGGACAAACTTGGCAACCTTGAGAAACAAACAGGAATCGAGGGCGTTGTCGTGACGATTCGGTCCGTATCCGATTATCCGACGGGAGATACGTCGGTGGATGGCTTCGCGACTCGTTTATTCAACAAGTGGGGTGTTGGCGACAAAAAAGCCAACAATGGTTTTATGGTGCTCGTTTCGATCAATGATCGCCAATGCCGGATTGAACTGGGAGAGGGCTATGGACAACGCTATAATGACAAAATGAAGGAAATCGTGGATCAAACGATGGTCCCTCGATTCAAAGCCGGCGAATACGGACGCGGCGCTTATGAGGGTACACTTCAGGTGATGGAAAGGCTGACAGTGAAAGTTTCCTGGTTTCAATACTATAAGAAGGAACTCTTGATCGGCCTTGCCATCCTTATTCTTCTCCTCGCGGGTTTTAATTGCATAAAACAAGGGAAAAACGGTTGGGGCTATGCGCTTTTCGCCGCGGCAGGGATTCTTTTTCTGATACTCCTGAAAATGATCGGAAAATCTAAAGGGGGTCGATCGAGCGGCAGTTTCGGCGGCGGCAGTTCATCCGGAGGCGGCGGTGCGTCCGGCCGATGGTAATAATTGGCCCAACCAAGCATTCAAGCGGTCGCCGCTCCGCGGCGCCGCTTAATTCAATCCGTTCGGTGGCACAATTGAAAGGAGCATGACAATCCATATTCTCTGGGGTTGTTT
>JBMTVD010000010.1:0-37842 GCA_049451035.1 Chthoniobacterales bacterium
GGTAGGGACGAGCGGCCCGCTCGTCCGGTCCTCAACCAGCGGACATGCGAGCTCTACGAGCCGGAGGTCCGCATGTCCCTACCGTTCCCGGAAAACGAATCATCCGGTTTCATCGCCGATCTGCTATATTCGGCGATGATGACCAACCGCCGCGGTTTCTTCTCCCGCGAGGCTGAAAGCTTCGCCTGCGCCTTCCGCGGCATCGCCGCGTTGCTCAAGAGCGAAGTCCACGCCCGCATCCATTTGGCCGCCACCGTTGCGGCCGTCGCGCTCGGATGGTGGTGCGGCATTTCGGCCGGTGAATGGATCGCCGTGGTCCTCGCCATCGGCTTGGTCTGGGTCGCCGAAGCCCTCAATACCGCCATCGAATACGTCGCCGACCTCGCCCATCCCGACGAACATCCCGAAGTCAAAAAACTCAAAGACCTCGCCGCCGCGTCCGTGCTCTTCGCCTCCATCGCGGCCCTCATTGTCGGTTTGTTCGTTTTTCTGCCGCGCATGGGCAGCGCCTGCAGCGGATGATCCCGCCGCCTGCCGGGCAAATGATCCGACGTTCGCGTCCAAGTTTCTTTGCCGGGTAATCTCCGCGCGGCCGCCCGGAGGTTCAGAACGGGTCTGCTCCCGATCTGCGGAGTCTCGCCAAGATTCTACAACCGCGCTTCGCGGTAGTTTTCGCGGAACCAGCGGTAAGCGCTCGCGATGCCTTCTCGCAGGGGAACTCTCGGACTCCAGCCGAGGGCTTTGATCTTCGAGATGTCGAGGAGCTTGCGCGGGGTGCCGTCGGGTTTGCTTGCGTCGAATTCCAGCGTGCCGTCGAAACCGAGGACGTCGCAGACGGTCTCGGCCAGTTCGCGGATGGTCACATCCACGCCGCAGCCGATATTGACCAGATCCGGCTCGTCATAGTGCTCGAGAAGGAAAAGGCAGGCCTCGGCCAAGTCGGCGGTGTGCAGGAATTCGCGGCGCGGGGTGCCCGTGCCCCAGACGGTGATCGAGCTCGCCCCGGACTTTTTCGCTTCATGGACTTTGCGGATGAAAGCGGGCAGGACATGCGAGTTGTGCAGGTCGTAGTTGTCGTGCGGGCCGTACAGATTCGTGGGCATCCCGCTGATGAAGTTTTTTCCGTATTGGCGGGCGTAGGACTGGCAGAGCTTGATCCCGGCGATTTTGGCCAGTGCGTAGGCGTCGTTGGTCGGTTCGAGAGGACCGGTAAGGAGCGCGCTCTCGGGGATCGGTTGCGGCGCCATTTTCGGATAGATGCACGAGCTGCCGAGGAAAAGCAGTTTGCGTGTGCCGAAATCGGCGGCGGCCTCGATCAGATTGTTCTGGATGGTCAGGTTTTGCAGGAGGAACTCGACCGGCTGTTCGTGGTTGGCCAGGATGCCGCCGACTTTGGCCGCGGCGTCGACCACGATCGTTGGGCGCTCTTTCTCGAAGAAGCCCCGCACTGCGGCGCGGTCGAGCAGGTCGAGTTCGTTGCGCGTCCGTCCCAGGACTTTGGTAAATCCCTCCTCCTGCAGTTTCCCGTGAATCGCGCTGCCCACCATTCCGCGATGTCCGGCCACGAATATTGTCTCGTCCTTCGGCAAGTGCATCGGCTAGAAGGGTCATGTTATGGCAACGACCCCCGGCGCGGCAAGAAACGACCGCCTGCACGTCCTCAAGACGTACAAAATGTACGTCGGCGGGGGTTTTATCCGTTCGGAGAGCGGCAAACTGACGCCGGCCGTCTCGGCCGACGGCAAACACACCCTGGCCCACGTTTGCCGCGGATCGCGGAAGGATTTCCGCGATGCGGTGGTCGCCGCGCGCAAGGCTTTCGCCAAGTGGCATGGAACCGGCGCCTACTTGAAGGGTCAGATTCTCTATCGCGCCGCCGAAATGCTGGAGATGCGCGCCGGCGAAATGGAAAGCGAGATCATGCGCAGCACGGGCTGCCCGGCCGCGGCCGCGCGTCGCGAGGTGGCCGACGCTGTCGATGTGCTCGTCCATTACGCGGGATGGACCGACAAATTCGCCGCGGTCTTCGGGTCGGTGAACCCGGTTTCGTCGCCCCATTTCAACTTTACCTACCCGGAGGGCACCGGCGTGGTGGTTGTTTTTTGCCCCGACGAACCTTCTTTCCTGCCGCTGGTCCATCTCGTGGCGGCCACTATCGTCGCGGGCAACACCTGCATCGCGGTCGCCTCGGAAAAATACCCGCTGCCCGGCCTGACTTTCGGTGAAGTTCTCGCCACCAGCGACCTGCCCGGCGGCGTGGTCAACATTTTGTCGGGACAACGGGCGGACCTCGCGCCGACCGCCGCCACGCATATGGACGTGAATGCCATCGTCACCGGCTGCGAGGACGCGGCACTGGACAAAACACTGCATGAGGGCACGGCGACTAACCTGAAACGCTACGCGCGCCATGCGGTGCGTGGCGCCGATTGGCGCAAGACGGACCGACCCGAGTGGATTCTCGACACGGTCGAATTCAAGACCGCTTGGCATCCCGTTGGCTGGTAGGATTTCTTCCGGGGCGATGCACATCCCGTCCCTTATCGAAAAAAAGCGCGACGGCGGCGCGCTGACAGCAGATGAAATCCGCGCTTTGATTGACGGCTATGTCAGGGGTGACGTCCCCGACTATCAGATGGCCGCCATGGCGATGGCGGTGTTCTTCCGGGGGATGGAGGACGCGGAGACCGCCGCCCTGACCATGGAAATGCGCGATTCGGGCGATGTTTTCCATTGGCCTGAGGCCACGCCTCCCAAAGTCGACAAGCATTCCACCGGCGGAGTGGGCGACAAAGTCTCGCTGGTTCTGGCCCCGTTGCTGGCCTGCGAGGGCGTGTGGGTCCCGATGGTTTCGGGACGAGGACTCGGCTTCACCGGCGGCACGCTGGACAAACTCGAGAGCATCCCCGGATTCCGTGTGGCGCTGAGCTGGCCCGCGATGCTGGCCCAGATGGAAAGAGTCGGATGCTTTATCGCCGGGCAGACGGACAATCTTTGCCCGGCCGACAAAAAACTGTACGCGCTGCGCGATGTGACCGGAACGGTGGCTTCGCTGCCCCTTATCGTGGCCAGCATCATGTCGAAAAAATTGGCCGAGTCGCTCGATCGGCTTGTTCTCGACGTGAAATTCGGCCGCGGCGCCTTCATGCAAAGGCGCGGGGACGCGCAAAAGCTGGCCGATGCCATGGTGGCCGTCGGCCGCGAGGCCGGTGTCGAGACGCACGCCCTGCTCAACCCGATGGACCAACCCCTCGGATGCACGGTGGGCCACGCTTTGGAAGTGGCGGAGTGTGTCGAGGTCCTGCACGGCCGGGGCCCGCAAGACCTGGCCGATCTTACTCTCGATCTGGCGGTCCGCCTGGTCGCCGCACCGCGCGAAACATTGCGGCGACGGCTGCAGGACGGCAGTGCGTGGGAAAAGTTCGTGGCCATGGTCGAAGCGCAGGGCGGCGAGGCCTCGACTTTGGAAAAAATGCGCGAGATCCATCGCGCGCCGGTCATCACTGATATTCCGTCGCCCGCGGCCGGGACCGTGACCGCGCTCGATGCCTTGGAAATCGGCAAGCTCTGCGTCGAACTGGGCGGCGGCCGGGCCAAGGCGGGTGACACGGTCGATTTTGCCGTGGGTGTCGAGTGTGTCCGGAAAGCGGGCGACAGCGTGGCGGCGGGTGACCCGGTCCTGCGCGTCCACAGCCGTCACCCGCTGGAGACGGGCCGCTGGTCACCCCGGTTGATCGCGGTGGAGTGACGGCAGCTTGTCCCGGGCGTGTTTTTTTTGGTTTGCTATGCCCGTGATGAATTCCCGTGCCCCAGCCCCCGCGTTGCATGCTCCCGGCGAGTGGGATCGTTGCCATGCTTGCGAGGCGGATTACCGTCACCGTGAACTGTCGAGGGGCGAAAAGCTTTTTTGTTCGCGTTGCGGAGAATTGCTCGATGTGGCGCGTCTCCAAGGTATCCGCCAGGACGGCTTGGCCTTGGCGCTGACCGGTCTCGTGCTGCTGGTGCTGGCCAATGTCTACCCGGTCATGACCTTCAGCGTGGCCGGTGCCCGGCAATCCAACTACATCATGACTGGTGTGTACGGTCTCATTGAACAGGGCTATGCATCGCTGGCCGGGTTGGTGTTTTTCTGCGCGGTGCTTGCGCCGGGGCTCTATCTCCTCCTCGGTAGCTACGTTCTCGCCGCGCGTTGCTTCGGGCGGCCGTGGCCTTTGGATTTCCAGATCTACCGGGTCGTCGATTGGCTCGCTCCCTGGAATCTCATGCCGGTTTTCCTCGTGGCTTGCCTGGTCGCTGTGGTGCGTCTCGACCTGCTTGGCAACGTTGTGTGGAGGACGGGTGCGGTGTTCATTGTGCTGCTTTCCGTGTGCTGCCTTCTTCTCGAGCAAGTCCGGGAAAGTGCCGGTCAACAAGCCGACTCCCAGATCCGGCCGCGGACCGATCCGGCCGTGCGCCGGCAGCGTGCCATCGCATTGGTGGCCGCCGGGGCCGTTCTCTATCCTTTCGCCAACCTGCTGCCGGTCATGACCATGAGTATCACCGGTGAACGGGCCGCGCTCACCGTGTGGGGCGGTGTTCTCGAACTCTACCATGTGGGTCTGTGGCCCGCGGCGGTCATTGTTTTTCTGGCCAGCATGTGCGTTCCGTTTCTCAAGCTGGTCAGCCTGGGCTGGTTGCTTTGGATGGACGGCAAACCCGACTTCCGGGTGGGGCGGACGAAGCTTTTCCGTATCCTCGAGACGGTGGGCACCTGGTCGATGGTTGATATTTTTCTGCTTTCCGTGCTGGTCGCGGTGGGGCAACTCGGCACACTGGCCAGCGTGGAGACCGAAATGGGAGCATTCTTCTTCGCCGCGGTTCTGGTCTGTACGCTGTTCGCCGCGTCGAATTACGACGTACGCAACATTTGGAGGGACGCGTCACGATGAGCGACGAAAAATCCGGCGGACCGCAAGACCACGGCAAAGTTGTCCGCCAGCGCCGTCAGATATCCTTCGCGTGGCTCTTTCCCGTCGTTGCGTTCGGGGCGGCGATCTGGATGTACGGCGACCACCTCCGTTCGCTCGGTCCCGAAATCAGGATCCGCTTCGCCGATGCACCCGGGGTGGAGGAAGGCAAGACCCCCCTTATTTTCCGCGGGGTGGTTGCCGGGTCGGTGACCAAGGTCAATTTGGACAAGGAACTCAACCAGGCAATTGTCACCGTGCGCCTCGAAAAATTCGCCGCGGGACTCGCGGTGGAAACGACCGACTTCTGGATCGAGCAGCCCGAGTTGACATTGCACGGCGTGAGCGGCCTGACCTCGCTCATCTCGGGCAACTCGATCCGCGCGCGGCAAGGCCAAGGGCCTCCCCGCCATGAATTCGCGGGTTTGGCCAGCGGGCCGGTACTGTCTCCCGAAGAGACCGGTTTTCATATACGCCTGGAGTCCGAGCAGACCCAACCGCTCGACCGCGGGGCCCCGGTCACTTACCGCGGGGTAAAAGTGGGCCGTGTGCGCGAGCAATCCCTTTCCGCCGAAGGCACGCCCTACATCGATTTGGCCATCGAGCCGAGCAAACGTCACCTGCTCATGACCACTTCACGCTTTTGGACCGTGCCCGCCTCCTCGGTCAGCATGGGGCCGAGCGGCATCAAAGTGGACGTCTCGGGCTTGGATACGCTGATCCAAGGGGCGGTCGCGTTCGATGAGTTCGGGGTTGGGGGAACCCAACTCGAGGAAGGAGCCACGGTGCCCCTGCTGGCCTCGGAAGCTTTGGCCAAAGCTTGCAGCGATCCGGTCACCATCACCTTTCCCAGCGGGCGTGGGCTGCGGGCGGGACACACGCGGATGACTTATTTTGGCATTCCGGTCGGCATGGTCACGGAACTCGCCGTGGTCGGCGGCCAAGTCGAAGCCACCGCCCGCTTCAATCCGGGCTTCGATTTTTTGCGCGCCGCCGGGTCGCGCTTTGTGCTCGTCGAGCCGGAAATTTCCCTGCAGGGCATCAGCGGACTGGAAACACTCATCACCGGGGCAGTCATCGAATGCGAACCCGGGCACGCCGGTTCGCTCGGAACGAAGTTCGCCGGCATTGTCCCGAACAGCGACAATGCGGCCGCCGCCGCCACCGCCGAGGAAACTTCGTTCCGTATGCGGCTGGAATCCGAACAGACTCAACCTCTCAATCGCGGGGCGCCCGTCACCTACCGGGGGGTCAAAGTCGGCCGCGTCCGCGAGCAGGCCCTTACTCCGGAGGGCAAGCCCTACATCGAGATTTCCATCGATCGCAGCAAGAGCGCACTGGTCAAAACCAGTTCGCGTTTCTGGAGCGTTTCGGCCTCCTCGGTCAGTATGGGGCCCGGGGGTATCAAGGTGGACGTGTCGGGCCTGGATACGCTCATCCAGGGTGCGGTGGCTTTCGATGAGTTCGGGGTGGACGGCGAACCTTTGCCCGATGGTGCCACGATGCCCCTGCTCGCCTCGGAAGCTTTGGCCGAGGCCTGCGGCGAACCTTTTACCGTCACTTTTCCCCGGGGGCGCGGGTTGCGCGCGGGCCAGACACGGCTCACTCGCCTCGGGATTCCCGTCGGGATTGTCACCGACGTGGCCACGGACGGCGACGATGTCCGGGTGACGGCACGGTTCAACGCCTCTTTCGACTTCATGCGCGCGGAAGGTTCGAAGTTCTCCCTCATTGAACCCGAGATTTCCCTCAAGGGCGTCAGCGGTTTGGAGACTCTGATCACCGGCGTGGTCATCGAGTGCGAACCGGGCCGCGGATCGAAACGCCAAACATCTTTCACCGGCACCGTTCCCAAGGATGAGGAAGATCCCCTGGTCGCAGCGAGCCGCCATGGACGCCACTTCCGCCTGGTTTCGCGGGCCACTTCGATCAACGAAGGGGCGCCCGTCCTCTACCGCGATCTGCAGGTCGGCTCGGTGCTCGACAAGAGCCTCGTCGACAACGGCCAAGCGGTGGAGATTCTCGTCGGTATCGAGGCCGAGTACGCAGGCCTTGTCCGCGAAAACACCGTCTTTTGGAACGAGCGGGGCCTGCGCGGATCCATCGGCTTCTTGAATATCAACATCCGCTCGTCCATTCCCCTGCCGGTCATCGGCGGGGGCGCCGTTACCTTCGCCACGCCGGCAGCAGCGGCGCCGGCCGCCGCGTCGGGAACGGTTTTTCCCCTGCACGAGAGGCCCCAGAGGTCGTGGCTCAGGTGGCTCGATCCCTGAGCCGCGGGGAGGCCGGGCTCAGGCGTAGGGCAAAAAGGAGGTGTGCACCTCGGGCGGAACGTCGATCATCTTGTAATCCCCCGAAGACACGAAGAGCAGGCTCTGTTTTCCTTTGCCCAGGAGGTTCTGCTGGGAGTCGTAGATTTCGTGCTCCAGCGTGCAGAACTTCCGGTTGTAGCTGCCGATGCGGATGCGGACGCTGACCGTCTCGAATTCACGCGTTTCGCGCACAAACTTGTGCTCGAAGGAACGCGTCAGAATATAGAACGGCGTGTCCTTGAGGTTGAACTTGGGCATGACGCGGTTGAAAAACAGCTCGCGAGTCTTGCCCACCCACATGGCGTACATGCCGAAGTAAACGTTGCCGACCGAATTGGTGTCGGCGTAGGTGGCGACGAAGGAATGGACGAACCACTTTCCTTCGAAATGTCCGCCCAGCGGGTGTTGCACCGCCTCGACGATGGATTTTGCGGTGGCGGCCAGCGTGGCGGGCGCCTCGGCGGCGGCGCGCGGCGCGGAAGGCTCCGCCGCCGTCATGGCCGGGGCCGAAAGCGGCGAGATGTCTTCGGCTGGAGCGCCGAGCTGGTCCGCGTCACTGACAAAATCCTCGCCGGCCGTCGGTTTGGCCAGCGTCCAGATGACGTACCCGAGCGGCAGCATGGAACCGATGATCATGAAGGCCGGATAACCGAGGAAGTAACCGAAAGCGAAAATGACGACGGCCAGACTGCCGATGCAGAACATCTTCACCTGGGGGATACGGTTGGCCGGTGTGTTGACATAGCAGCGCGCCACAGCCAGCGCCGAGTAGCCCACGAAGAACGTGGCATAAAAAATCATGAAGTATTCCAGTTCGAGCCCGAGCGCCGCACCCGCCAGAGCGACGACTCCGCAGAAGAGGAACAGCGGGATCGGGGAGGTCACCAACGAAGTCGGAATAAGCGCGAAAATGGCGTTGACGCTTGTCCGCACGTTGGATTGCAAAAACCAGCGCAGCGCGATGTACCCGCTGTCGAGGGTGGTCAGCACGCAACCGCAGAGAAACAGGCAATATGCGCCGAAAATCCAGGGGTGATCGGCGGCGTTGGCGTGGAGGAGGCGCATGACGGTGTCATGTCCGTAGACATGTCCGCCGAGCGAGGTGCGGAGAAAATCCGCGCTCCCGGTGCCCAGCGCCCACAGGGCCAGCAGCCCGTGGAAAAGGAGCAGCAGGAAAAACTGCACGGCGCCGACCAGGTAGCCGGCGGCGACCGAGACGCGCTCGCGGTGCATTTGGATGGCGCGTTGCCATTGTTGCAAATCGAGCCAGGGGCCGAGCAGGAAACCGACGATGATCGGCACGGCGTAGCCCCAGTAGTTCCAGTCGTCGGTGGGCAGTTTCTCGACGGTGACCGGCGGGAGACCGCGGGCAATGCGCGCGGGAGCGGACCACAAAACGGCGATGGCGCCGGCCAAGATGAGGAAAATGACGCCGTGGCTCCACTTGATGCGCCGGATGTTGAATTCCTCCCCGAAGAGAATGCCCGCCGCGAGGATGACGAGGAGGATAAGCGGGAGATAAAGAACCTCCGGAGAGAGACCGAGCGGCATCCAGCCGTAGCGGATGAGCGCGAAAATGGTCAGGGTGACAGCCAAAAGCTGGTAGAGAAAAAAGACGAGGCGGAAGGGCCGCGACCATGAGGTGAAAAATTTGCCCAGCGACTCCGAACCGCCCTGCTGTCGTCGCGCCAGATGGTGGGTGATGAACCCGAAGATGACCAACCCGAGACAGTTCGGCACGGCGAAGCTGAGCAGGCCGAAAAGTCCGAATTGGGTGGTGAACTGGACGGAAAAGAACAGACCCAGTCCCCACATCCACGAGAGAGCGACGGTGTTGCCCCACAACAGGGTGTTGAACCAGCGGGGGGGTTTGAGTTCGGAGGCCGGCATAATTGGTGGCGGGAACCCTAGCACAGGAGGCGAAGCTTGCCCAACTTTGGCGCCGGGTCAGTAGCTGTGCGGGGTGAGTTTCACCTTCCCGCGGAAGATGTAATAGACGCTCACGGTGTAGGCGAGCACAACGGGCACGCCGAGCAGGGCAACCACGAACATGATCCAGTGCGTTTTCTCCGTCGACGCCGCGTTGTAGATGGTCAGGCTGTTTTCCGGGTTGGGCACGGACAGCACCATGTTGGGATAGACGGTCATGCCGAAAAGGGCCATGAGCAGGATCATGGCACCGCAGGAGGAGAGGAATGCGGCGAACTCGTTACCCTTGCGGTTCTGGCGGGGGATGTTCATCACCACGAGGACATTGAGCGCAAAAACGGCGAGCAACCACGGCCGCGCCTGCACCGTCGCGTGGAGGTGGGGGGCATAGAAGGCGGTGGCCACGTTGAGGATGATGTAAAAGAACAGGAAGAGGACGATGGTGCGGCCGACCCAATGCCGCACGCGACTTTGCAATTCGCCCTCGGTTTTCATGACCAGGTAGATGGAACCGTGCATGGCGAAGAGCGCGATGGTGGTGAACCCGAGGATAATGGCGTAGGGATTGAGCAGATGGAGGACGCCGCCCGTGTAATTGCCGCGCGCGTCGAGCGGCACGCCCTGGAGGATGTTGCCGATCGTCACACCGATGAGAAAACTCGCCACAACGCTGCCGAGGCTGAAGGCAACATCCCAGAGGCGGCGCCACCAACGCCACGATTCCTTGCTGCGAAACTCGATGGCCACCGCGCGGAAAATGAGCGCGCCAAGCAAACCCATGAAGACGAGATAAAAGCCGGAGAACACCGAGGCATATACCACGGGGAAGGCGGCAAAGAGGGCGCCGCCACCGGTGACCAACCACACCTCGTTGCCGTCCCACACGGGGCCGATGGCATTGAGGAAGATTCGGCGATCCTCGTCCTTTTTGACAAAAAGATGCAGCGTGCCGACACCGAGATCGAAGCCGTCGAGCATGGCGTAGCCCGTGAACAGGACGCCGACCAAGATGAACCAGACGGTGTTGAGCTCCATGTCTCGATCAATTTGCGGCGCTGGCCTGCCCTGTGCGCCGCTCCATCAGCGCGATCCAGCTGGCGGGCATTTCCCCGCTTTCCTCCTCGTCGTCCGGCCCCCGCCGGATTTTGCGCGTGAGCAGGTAGAGGAACACGGCAAAGAGCAGTGCGTAGATGAAGGCGAACATGACGAGCGAGGCAAGCACCTGGTTCGCCGTAACGACTTCGCTCAGGCCCTGCGAAGTCCGCATGAGATTGTAGACAATCCACGGCTGGCGCCCCATCTCCGCGGTGAACCACCCGGCCTGGTTGGCGATCTGCGGTCCGAGCACGGATAAGACGAGGATCACATAGAAAGCGCGCACCAGCGGCCGGGATGCGTCGAAGAGCCAACCGCGCCACCACAGGAACATGCCCAGCCAAGCGATGCCGATCAGTGCCATGCCGATGGCGATCATGATGTGGTAAAATTGGAAGACGGCCTGCACCTTGGGCCAGTCCTGCTTCGGGAATGCATCGAGTCCCGTGACTACCGTGTTGGTCGATCCACCGACGAGAATACTGAGCAGCCCCGGAATTTGCAGGCCGACCGTTTCCTCTTTTTGCAGGTCGACCCATCCGGCGACCATCATCGGTGCGTTGTCCCCGGTTTTGAAAACGCCCTCCATGGCGGCCAGCTTGAGCGGTTGGTGCTTCGTCACACCGTCGGCCGATTTGGCGCCGGTGGCGAGCTGCAGCAGCGAAGCAACGGCGGCCACGCAAAGCCCGATCTTCAGCGAAGAAACGGCGAACTCCCGGTGCCGTCCGCGCCACAGGTAGAACGCGCTGATGCTGATGACGAGAAAGGCGCCGGCTTGCCAGCAACCGACGATGGTATGCGACAAGCGGTCCATGGCGGACGGGTTGAAGACCATGGCCCAGAAATCATGGATGACGGCCCGGGAATGCAGAATCTGGTCGGCGTCCGGCACGAAACCGGGCGGCATGATGGCCCCTTGGTATTCGATGGAGAATCCGGCCGGCGTCTGCATCCACGAGTTGGCCACCACGATCCACACGGCGCTGAAATGCGCGCCGAGGCAGACCATGAGCGTGGCGAAGAAATGCAACTTGGGCCCGACCTTGTTCCAGCCGAAGAGAAGGATGGCCAGAAAGCCGGACTCGAGGAAAAAGGCGAAGATGCCCTCGGCCGCCAGCGCGCTGCCGAAAACGTCGCCGACAAAACGCGAATACGCGGCCCAGTTGGTCCCGAACTCGAACTCCATGACGATGCCCGAGGCCACACCGATGGCGAAGGTCAGCCCGAAGACGCGCGTCCAGTAGCGCGCCATGTTGTGGTAGCGGATGTTTCCCGTCCGGAGCCACACGGCCTCCATGATGACGAGGATAATGCCCAGGCCGATGCTCAGCGGCGGGTAGAGATAGTGAAACGCGATAGTGAACGCGAACTGGATCCTCGAAAGGATTTCGACATCCATCGCAGCTGAACCTAAGGCTCGGCGCGCGAACGTGGGAAGCCTTTATTCGGCGGGCACCAGCCGCACGATTTTACCCGGCTGGTCATAGACCAGATACAGGTAACCGTCGTCGAAGGTGCGCACGTCGCGGATCCGCCCCGAGTCTTGCAACAGAACTTCCTGCTTGGTCACCGCGGATCCGCTGAGTTCCATGCGCACAAGCCGCCGGGCGACCAGGCCGCCCGCGAAAAGATTGCCTCGCCAGCGGGGAAACTTGTCGCCGCGATAGAGCGCCAGCCCCGAGGCGGCGATGACCGGCGTCCATTGGACGACGGGATCCTCCATTCCCGGCAGGGAGGTGTTCTTCGTGATGGTTGTCCCGTTGTAATTGATTCCATGCGTCGCCAAAGGCCATCCGTAGTTGGCGCCTTTGCGGATGATGTTGAGTTCGTCGCCACCGCGGGGGCCGTGCTCGGTTTCCCACAAGCGGTCGGCCGCCGTGTCGTAGACCAGGCCCTGCGGGTTGCGCACCCCGAGAGCCCAGACCGACGGCAGGGCGTCTTTCTGTCCGACGAACGGATTGTCCGGCGGGATGCTCCCATCGTCGCGCAGGCGGTGGATTTTTCCGGTCGCGCTGGCCGGGTTCTGCGCGGGATTGTTTTGGTTGGTCGGACCGCCGCGGTCGCCGATGGAGAAGAAGACATGTCCGTGCTTGTCGAAAACGATGCGGCACCCGAAATGAACCTTGGCCGGGGTGGCCTGGGCGGCCGGGGGATCGAAAATCATTTCGAATCCGCGGAGACTGTTTCCCTCGAGTTTCGCGCGGGCCACCGCGGTGAGGGCTCCTCCACCGATCGGTTTGGAGTAGGCGAGGTAAATCCATCCGTTATCCGCGTAATCCGGGTGCAGGGCTATGTCGAGAAGCCCGCCTTGGCCCTGCGCAAAGACCGGGGGTACGCCGCCGATCTCGGTTTTCGATCCGTTGTGGCCGATGCGGAAAATCTTGCCGGCCCGCTCGGTGACGAGGAAGTCACCGTCGGGAAGCTTGGCGACGGCCCAAGGATGTTGGAGGTCGTCGGCAATCGTTTCGACCCGGAAGCGGTGGGCGGAGGAGGTGATGTCTGCGGCGCCTGCGCCGGTCGCGGACAAGGCCAGCAGCCACAGGAAACAAGCCTTCACGGCGCTGAAACCTCGACCAATTCGGCGGCTCCGTCCACGCGAAAAACCGCCCGTTTGCCGCCCAACGGCGACCGCGCGGGCGTGTTGTTTTTCCAGAAGGCCCCGGCCACGTTGGGTTGCTGCTGGTCGGCGGTGCTCATCATCCAGACAGAACCGGCCCCGGCCAGCGTGCTCAGCAGCTTGTTGCCGGTGGGTGGTTGGCCGGCTGTGGTCACGCTTCCGAAGGGATTGAGCACGGTGCTGCCGTTGGTCATGGCCGTGTTCATCACGTAGACGCGCAGCAGATTTTTATCCGGCGGTTCCGCCAGCCGGTAGTAGGCACGGGGCATGAGCCGGGTGACAAGATAGCTCCCGGCACGTTGGTCGACGCCGAGATACTCGGCACACTCGGTGACGATGCGACCGCCGCGGCCCTCCGCATATTCCAGAACCTGGCCCGGGAAGAGGGCCGGCAGGAAGCCCCGGTGATCGGACGGATAATGCAGGACAGCCGACCCCATCGTGCGGATTTTTCCGAGGGCATCGGCGCTGTCCGCGCGGGCCATCAGGCCCGGCCACACGCCGGCCGCCACGCCGGCCAGGACGGCCGCGATGGCGATGGTAACGAGGAGCTCGACGATGGTGAAGGCGCGGGCCACGCCGACAATGTCCCTCTGGAGCGCACCCTTGCCAAGCTGCTGTCGCGTGCGAAGTTCTTCGGCCGGAGCGATGAACGACTTCTGTCACACGCGCGAGGGTTGGTGGCTGGCCGAAGCCGGCCCGGTCGAACCTTTCGCCCCGCTCTGCGGACGCCACGCGGCCGATGTGGCCGTCGTGGGCGGCGGGTATCTCGGACTATGGACCGCCTGGCAGATCAAGCACTTGGAGCCGAACGCCGAAGTTGCCGTGGTGGAGGAGAGGGTGTGCGGGCACGGCCCGAGCGGACGGAATGGCGGGTTTGTTTCCACCCTGTGGGACGAACTGCCTAATCTCCGCTCGTTGTTCGGTGACGAGCGTGCCGTGGAAACCGCGCGGATGTCGGAACGAGGGGTGCACGGCATCGCCGAGTTCTGCCGGAATGAATCGGTCGAGGCGTGGTTTCGCCGGGTGCCCACGATGTACGTTTCGGCCAACCGGGCACAACTGGGGTGTTTCGATGAACTGATCGAGGCATGCGTCCGGGTCGGGTGCCCGGAGGAGGTCCGGCCCATCGATGCAAACCAGGCGCGGTCACGGTGCGACAGTCCGCTTTTTCTCGGCGGAGCCTTGTTGCGCTTGTCCGCGACGGTGCAGCCGGCGCGCCTCGTTCTCGGTTTGCGCGACCGGGTACGGCGCGCGGGCGTGCGTATCTTCGAGAATTCCCCGGTGCGCAAACTCGATTCCGGCGGGGTGACCGCCGCCCGCGGGCGCCTCGAGGCCGGGCAAATCGTCCTCGCCGTGAACAGCCGCACCACGGCCTTTCCCGGTTTGCGTTGCGCCATGGCGGTGGCCTCCAGCCACATGGTCATCACCGAGCCGGTGCCGGACGTGCTCGAGAAGATGGGGTGGAGCGGTGGCGAGGCCGTGGCCGACGGGCGCACTTTGCTCCACTACTTTCGCACCACGCAAGATGGACGCATCGCTTTCGGCTGGGCCGGCGGACGGATGGGGTTCGGGGCGCGTCCGCTGCGCTGCTTGGAGGTCGATGCCGCGGTGGCGCGCCAGACGGCGGACAGCCTCAACCGATTTTTTCCCGCGTTGCGCGGTCGCCGCATCGAACACGCGTGGGGCGGCCCGATCGATGTCTCGCCAAGCCACGTGCCCGTTTTCGGCAGCCGTGGCCGCGTGCATCACGGGTTCGGTTTCACCGGCAACGGGGTGGGCCCGGCTTATTGGGGAGGAGAAATTCTCGCGCGGCTCGCGCTGGACCGGCGTGACAATCTCACCCGTCTCCCGCTGGTCGATCCGCCGCGCCGATGCGTGCCGCCGGAGCCCCTGCGTTGGGCGGGCGGGAATATCGTCCGCCGGGCTTTGCTGCGGAAGGATGAGGATGAGGATGCCGGTCAAAAACCCGGCACCCTCATTTCCCTCGTCGCCGGATTGCCGCGGCGATGGGGCCTGCGTTTGCCGCGTTAGCGGAACGAACCCGCGAATTGGGCGACGGCCGGTTGCTCCGGCTGGGTCGGACGGTTCGCGCAAGCGGGATCGTTGCACACCCCGTAGAGTGTCAACGAGTGGCGCTTGACCGTGAATCCTGCCGGGGCCAGCTGGTCGATGCCCGAGGTGCAGGCTTCGATTTCGTAGACCTTCTGGCAGTGCTCGCAGAGGAAGTGGTGGTGGTGTTGCGGGTGCTTGCGCTCGTAGTGAGGCGGGGCTCCCGGAATCTCCACGACTTCAACCGCACCCATATCCATAAGGATACGGAGAGCTCGGTAGACCGTCGCGATGCCCAAGCCTGGTGAAAGGCTGCGGGCCATGGTCCAGATTTCCGCCGGGGTCATGGGTCTCCCCGCGTCTTCCAGCGTTTTTTGGACAGCGGATCTTTGTCTTGTGGCGTAGTTCATAGGTGTTGGTATCGCCGCGAGTGAGGCGCGCCGATAAGGGGAAAGTCCTGCCGCAAGACGGAAATTGCAAACTTTTTCTTGAAGTGCAACGAGTCTGTCATAATGTTTGATAAAACGTTACCGATTTGCGAATCATATGAAGATCATATCCCCAGCTGTGTTCGCGGGCCTGCTCGCGACCGTGGTTCTGGGCTCCGGCGAGGCGGGGGCCTCGGTTCGGGTGGTTACCTCGTTTTATCCTCTTTATGTTGCCGCTTTGAACGTGACCGAGGGCGTCGAAGGTATCGAGGTTCACAACATGGCGGCTCCCCACGTGGGGTGCCTGCACGATTACCAGCTGACTGCCGCGGATGCGCGCCAGCTGGCGGACGCGGATCTTCTGGTCGTCAACGGGGCGGGCATGGAGACCTTTCTCGAAAAAATCCGTGCGCAATCCCCGCGGCTGACCATGGTGGACGCGAGCGAGGGCATTCCACTGCTCGACGGCAACCCGCACGTGTGGGTCAGTCCCGCCGGTGCGCGTGCGCAGGTCGACAATATTGCGCGCGCCCTCTCCGCGGTCGACCCGGCCAACGCCGAGCGCTACGCGGCCAACGCAACCGCCTACAACGCTCAGCTCACGGCTTTCGAGGCGCGCTTGAAAGCCGAACTCACACCGCTTGAGGGAGCCGCTGTCGTCGCGCAGCACGATTCTTTTCCCTACCTGGCCCAAGCTTTGGGTCTGGTCATCGTCGGCGTGATCGAGAACGCGCACGGTCACGAGCCCGGGGCGGGGCAACTCGCGCGCATCATCGATCTGGCCCGCGACAAAAACGTGAGGGTCATCTTTTCCGAGCCGGGGTTTTCCGCGCGCCTCGCGCAGACCGTGGCCCGCGAGAGCGGCGCACCGGTTGTTGAACTCGACCCGGTGTCGGCCGGCCCCTCCGAGCCCCTCCGGGCGCGCGGCGGATGGCTCGCGGCCATGGAAAAAAACCTCGCCGCCCTCCGTACGCTTTTGCGCTGATACGCTCACCGTGGAACTTCCGCCCGACAACGCGCCCGCCCATCACGGCGTGGCCCCGCACCGTTGCGGGGAATGTTGTACCACGATGAAAGGTGTCGGCGTGCGCCACGGCGCCCAGCCCGTGCTGGAGGGGATCGACCTGCATTTGCATTGCGGGGAACTCACCGCGGTCATCGGCGAAAACGGGGCCGGCAAGACCACGCTGATCAAATGCCTGCTCGGCGAGATGCCCCACGAAGGCGAAATCCATTTTCTGGATGCGGCGCACCGGCGCCCCGACAGCCCTGTCATCGGTTACGTGCCGCAGCACAGCACTTTCGACAAAGAAGCACCGGTCAGCGTGCTGGATCTTTTCGCCGCCTCGCTCGCCTCGCGCCCCGCCTGTCTCGGTGTCGCGCGGGCGGTGCGCGAGGAAGCGCTGGCCGGCCTGCGCCGCACCGGGGCCGGGGATCTGGTCGACCGGCGGGTCGGCACGCTCTCGGGCGGCGAGCTGCAGCGCGTTCTGCTGGGGCTCGCGCTCACGCCGGTCCCCAACATCCTCCTGCTGGATGAGCCCATGTCCGGCGTGGACCACAACGGGCGCGAACAATTTTACGCGCTGCTGTCGCGCCTGCGCCGCGAATACGATTTTGCCGTGCTGCTCGTTTCGCACGACTTGGCTGCACTGGCGCGTTTTGCCGACCGACTGGTTTTTCTCGACCGCCGGATTGTTTGCGAGGGTCGTCCGGCCGAAGTGCTGCAAGATCCCCGCGTGCGCGAAGCCTTCAGCCTGCATTCCGTGGCATGATCGAGACCGTCCTTGCCCCTTGGCACGCCGCCGTGTCGGCCCTTCCTTTCGAATGGGCGCGCTATGGATTCATGCGCCTCGCCCTGCTGGCTGTCCTGCTGGTTTCCCCTTTGCTCGGCGCCCTCGGCACGGTGGTGGTGGCCAACCGCATGGCCTTTTTCTCCGAGGCCGTCGGACACGCCGCCTTCACGGGGATCGCGTTGGGCGTTCTGCTCGGCCTGTCCGACCCGCTCTGGTCCATGATCGGCTTCGCGCTTCTGCTCACCCTGGCCATCACCTGGGTCCGGCGCCGCGGTGGCTTGTCGTCGGACACGGCCATCGGGTTGGTCATGGCCTTCACCGTCTCGCTGGGCATCGTGATTCTTTCGCGGGGAGGCGACTTCGCGCGCTACACCAATTTTCTCATCGGTGACATGCTGGCCATCACCGGGCGCGACGTCGCTGTGCTGGGCGTGCTCGGTCTGGCCGTCCTCGCCTTGTTTTTCTTTTTCTTCAACCGCCTGCTCCTGGTGACCTTGAGTCCGGCCATCGCGCGCAGCCGCACCCGGCACGCCGGCGCGGCCGAACTCGCCTTCGCCTGCCTCCTGGCCGTGGTGGTGACTTGTGCGTTGCCTTGGGTCGGTATCCTCGTCATCAACGCGCTGCTCATTCTCCCGGCCGCGGCCGCGCGCAATCTCGCGCGCAACACCGCGCAATTTTTCGCGTGGTCGGTCGCCGTGTCTCTCGTTGCGGGGATTGTCGGGCTGGTGGCCTCGTTCTACGCCTCGACCGCCACCGGCGCGACGATCGTGCTCGTCGCCATGGTGTTTTACCTGGGCACTCTGGTGCGCCGAACCGCCTCGTGAGACCCGTCGTTGTTGCCCTCCACGGTTTCCTCGGATGCGGGAGCGACTGGGAGCCGGTGCGGTGCGCGACGAAGTCGGCGTTGGACTGGCGGTGTCCCGATCTCTTCTCCCGCGGTTCACCGTCCTTTGCCGTGCCGCACGTCGATCGTCCTTGTTGGCTGGCGGGCTATTCTTTCGGGGCGCGGTTGGCCTTGCGCCGGCTGCAGGAGGAGCCGTCCCGCTATCTCGGCGCGCTTCTTGTTTCGGCTGATCCGGGAAATTTCCGGACCGCGGAGGAGCGTGCGGCGCGTCAGGCGTCCGATCTTGCCTGGGCGGGAAAGTTTCGCTCCGACTCGTGGCTGCGGGTGACGGGTGAGTGGAACGCGCAGCGCGTGTTCGCCACGGATCCCGCACTGGAGCGCGGGGAGGATGATTTCGACCGCGGGAAACTCGCTTCTGCCCTGGGCGAATTTTCCGTCGCCGCGCAGTTCACCGACCCGCTGAAACTGCCTCCGCGTTTGGTCTGGCTGGCCGGGGGGCGCGACACGAAGTTTTGCGCCCTGCTCGACGACATGGTCAGAGCCGGGTTTCCCGGAAGCTTCCTGCGTGTGGAGGGTGCGGGGCACCGGTTGCTGCACGCCGCGCCGGAGGCCGTGGCCGCCGCCCTCGACGATCTGGTTGCTTGATTTGCGGGCGCTGGAAAGGGGACGCTCCGGACCATGACCAAGTTGATCTATGCGGCCAGTCCCGATTCGGCGGATATGCTGTACGCCACCGGGTTCGCCGCGCCGGATCCGTTTGTTTTCCTGCAACATCGCGGAAAAAAGACCGTCGTCCTCAACGACCTGGAGATCGATCGCGGCCGACGGGGAGCGCAGGTCGACGAGGTTCTGCCGGCTTCCGACCTCGGCCGCGAATTCGGCAGCATGTCGCCCGCTGTCATCGCCGCCGGGTTGCTGCTGCAACGCAAGATCCGCCGCGTGGAAGTCCCCTCGGACTGTCCTCTCGGCTTCGCCCGCGTTCTGGAGAAAGCGGGTGTCCGGGTCGAGCCGGTCGCCGGTCATTTCTGGCCGGATCGTGAGAGCAAGACCGAGCGCGAACTGCAAAATATCCGCAGGGCCTTGCGTATCACCGCCACGGGCCTCCTCCGGGCTGTCGAGGTGTTGGGCGCGGCCGGGATCGGACGCGGGTCCGTCTTGAAGCGGGGCGGGAAAATCCTCACCAGCGAGGCGGTTCGCGCCGAATGCGACGCGGCCGTCCTCCGGGCGGGCGGCGTTCCCGGTGGCACCATTGTGGCGGGCGGCCGGCAGGCCTGCGATCCGCATGAGCGCGGCCACGGACCGCTCCGCGCGCACGAGCTCATCATCCTCGACGTCTTCCCCCGCGACGCGCAGACGGGATTTTTCGGAGATCTCACGCGCACCGTGGTGAGGGGGCATGCCGACGAGACGCGGCGACGCATGTGGGAAACGGTGTGCGCCGCGCAAAAGCGGGCCATCCGCTCGATAAAACCGGGGGTTAAAGGCGCGGCGGTGCACACGCAAGTGCAGGAATTTTTCGCGGCGCACGGATACCTCACGGAAAAAAAGCGCGGGCGTTGGACCGGATTCTTCCATGGCACCGGTCACGGGCTCGGTCTCGATTTGCACGAGGAACCGCGCCTCGCCGCCACCGTCTTCCGCCCGGGACAGGTTTTCACCGTGGAGCCCGGACTTTATTACCCCGGGGTCGGAGGGGCGCGCCACGAGGACGTCGTGGCCGTCACGCGTTCGGGATGCCGCCTGCTTTCGAGGCTGGCGGTGCCGCTGGAGATCTGATTTTTTTTGAACGCGAGACCCTGTAATTTGTCTCTTCTGGAGCCCAAACCATGAATGCCTCGACCTATCTCATCCTGATCGGCGTCCCGCTCCTTCTGGGTCTTTATGCCCAGATGCGGGTCTCCGGCGCCTTTGGAAAATACAAGAAGGTTCCCGCCACCTCCGGCGTGACCGGTGCGCAAGCCGCGCGCGAGATCCTCAACGCGGCGCAGATCCACGACGTCGAAGTCCGTGAGATCAACGACATGCTCGGGGACCATTACGACCCGTCGAAGAAGCGTCTCTGCCTGTCGAGCGATGTCTTCCACGCTCCCAGCGTTGCCGCGCTGGGTATCGCCGCGCACGAATGCGGGCACGCCATCCAGCACGCGCGCTCTTACGCGCCGCTCAAGTGGCGCATGAGTATCGTGCCGGTCACCCAGTTTGCCTCGCAGCTCTTGCCGTTTGTCATCATCGGGGGCTTTTTGTTCCATATTTCCGGCCTCATCACCGTCGGCATTGTCTGCTACGCGGTTTTGGCCGTGTTTCAGCTCATCACCCTGCCGGTCGAGTTCGACGCCTCGAAGCGGGCCAAGGTCATCCTGCAACAAATGGGGATGATCCAGCCGGGTGGGGAGGCTGCGGGCGTCAACCGCGTGCTCAATGCCGCGGCGCTCACATACGTCGCCGCATTTGTCGCTGCGCTGGGCAACCTTGCCTACCTCCTTCTCCTGCGGCGTCATGATTAAACCCGTGCCCGCCTCCCCGGCGGTCGCGTTGACCATCGCTGGATCGGATTGCTCCTGCGGCGCAGGGGTGCAAGCCGACCTCAAGACTTTCTCCGCGTTCGGCGTTTACGGACTTTCCGCCGTCTCTTGCGTGGTGTCCGAAGTCCCGAATCGTGTCGAGCGTATCCAGGCGGTGAAGCCGGAAGTGCTGCGCTCGCAAATCCGTATTCTGTTCGAGAACTTTCCCGTCGCTGCGGTCAAAACGGGCATGCTGTACTCGAGACAATTGTTGCGCGTGGTCGCCGAGGAGTTGGCCGACCGACTCGGCATGTTCCATTTGGTCGTCGATCCGGTTATGGTGGCGAGCAGTGGAGACCCTTTGCTCAAGCAAGATGCCATCCGTGCCTACCGGGAGGAACTCCTGCCCCTGGCCGACGTGATCACGCCGAACCTCGACGAGGCCGCCGTCCTCCTCGGCCGCAAGATCACCACCCGCCGGGCCATGGAGCCGGCCGCGGGGGAGCTCCGCGCGCGATACGGTGCGGCCGTGGTGCTCAAGGGTGGCCACCTCCGCGGTGCGCAGGCCGTGGACATCCTTTGCGATCGCCGCGGCACGCGCGAGTTCGTCCTGCCTTACCTGCGCGGACGCGAGACGCACGGCAGCGGTTGCACCCTTTCCGCGGCCATCGCAGCCGGCTTGGCGCGCGGCCGGTCTTTGCCCGCCGCGGTGGAGAGTGCCAAAAAATTCCTTCATCGCGGTATCGCGCGGCAGCTGGTCTGGCGCCGCGGCCCAAGGCGGACCGGGGCCGTCCGGCACTCATGACTGTCCTCGTTGTCGGCGGGGGAGGGCGCGAACACGCGCTCGTCTGGAAGATCGCGCAGTCTCCGCGCGTGAAGCGCGTTCTCTGCGCGCCGGGCAATGCCGGCACCGCAAGCACGGCGGAGAATTTCCCGGTCAAGGCCGCGGATCTCGACGGCATTGTCGCCCTCGCCCTCCGCGAAAAGGCCGACCTTGTCGTCGTCGGCCCGGATGACCCGTTGGCCGCCGGTCTTGTCGACCGCTTGCAGGCCGCCGGTGTCCGCGCTTTCGGCCCCACGGCTGCAGCGGCCCGCTTCGAGGCGTCGAAAAGTTTTGCCAAGGATTTCATGCTCCGGCACGGCATTCCCGCCGCCGCCTCGGAGAAGTTCACCGATTACGAAGCCGCCTGCGCCTACGCGCGCCTCCAGCCTTACCCGCTGGTCGTCAAAGCCGATGGTCTGGCCCTGGGCAAAGGCGTGACCATCGCCGAGGATTTTGCCGGGGCCGAGCGCGCGTTGCGCGGCTGTCTGGTCGACAAGGTGTTCGGCGACGCGGGCCGCACGGTCGTCATCGAGGAATTCCTTTCCGGTCGCGAATGTTCGGTCCATGCCTTGGTCGACGGCAAGTCGTGGTTGCTCTTTCCCGACGCCCGCGACCACAAACGGGCGCTCGACGGCGATCGCGGCCCCAATACCGGAGGCATGGGAACCCTCAGCCCGTCGGGAAGGGTGGACGACATGCTGCGCGCACGGATCGAGGAGGAAATCCTCGCACCCTTCGTGCGTGGGTTGCGTGCCGACGGCATCGATTTTCGCGGCATGCTGTTTCCCGGGCTCATGCTCACGGCCGGCGGTCCGAAAGTCCTCGAGTTCAATGCGCGTTTCGGCGACCCGGAGACACAGGTGCTGTTGCCGCGGCTGAAGAGCGACTTGCCCGAATTGCTCGAGGCCACGATCGATGGAAGGCTCGACTCCGTGCGTGCCGAGTGGGATCCGTGCGCGGCCTGCTGCGTGATCATGGCTTCGGGCGGGTACCCCGGTGACTACCGAACCGGTGTCCCCATCGAGGGGCTCGAGAGTTGCGGAGGCCTCGTTTTCCACGCGGGCACCAAGATGGACGGGGGGCGCGCGGTAACCTCCGGCGGACGCGTGCTCGGCGTCACGGCCACGGGCGAAACCGCGGAGGAAGCGGTGCGATCGGCTTATGCCGCCGTCGGGCGGATTCGTTTTGATAATGCCGCGTGGAGAACCGACATTGGGTCTCCCGACCCGGCATGAACAAACTCGCATGGCTCTTTTTTTTCGCGCCCGTCTTCGCGCATGCGCAGGAACCGGCGTCTTCGCCCGCGGCCGCGCCCACCCCGGTTCCCGCGCCGGTGACGTGGGATGCGCGCGAGCGACTCGAAGCCCTCGATGCCGCGCAGATCAAGCTCGCCACCGAAACCATCTTGGCCAATCACGCGGGAGCCCCGGCCCTCGATGAAACGGGAATGGCGCGGGCCACTCTCCGCGGTCTGCTCGACGGACTTTATCCCGGCGCGGAGCTGACCGGGGGCGAAACGACAAAGCCGGACCCCGCACCGTTCCGCGCCGAGATTCTCGACGGACAGGTCGGCTACATCCGTCTCGGGTCGATCGGTACCGAGAGCATTGCGCAGTTGGACGCGGCTTTGCAGGAATTCGCCGAAAAAAAGGTCGTGGGTCTCGTGATCGATCTGCGGGCCACACCCGAATCGTCCGATTTCCCCTTGGCTGCGCAAGTTTGCGAACGTTTCGTGGCGAACGGCACCGCCCTGTTTTCCCTCGTACGTCCCGCGGCGAAGCAGGAAAAAATCTTCACCTCGTCGCGGGCGACCGTCTTTCCCGGTGTCATTGTTGTCTTGGCCGACGGCGACACGGCCGGCGCCGCCGAGGTGATCGCCGCCGTGTTGCGGCGCCATGCGCGGGCCACGGTGATCGGAACCAACACCGGCGGTCGCGCGGCCGAGTTTGCCTTGCTGCCGCTCGGCGGCGGCCACCATCTGCGCTACGCCGCCGCGGAGGTCCGCGTCGCGGGGCTTCCTCCGCTTTGTCCCCGCGGGCTCAGCCCCGATCTCGAGGTGGTCCAAACTCCCGGCGACAAGAAAATCATCTTCGACGGCGCGTTGGAGAACGGCGTGGCCGGCTATGTTTTCGAAACGGAACGCGCGCGTATCAACGAAGCCGCGCTGGTGGCGGGAACCAACCCGGAGATCGACGCCGAAGACACACCGACCGGGCTCCTCGACCGCCCGCTGCAGCGCGCGGTGGATCTCGTCGTGGCCATCAAGCTTTTCCGGAAAGACAGCTGACTCACTGTCCGAGCAACCCGCGCAACAAACCGCCCGCCGCCTCGATGGCGGAGACCGGGATTTCCACGGCGGTGTCGACAACTTCCGCGGCCGGTGCCGCGGCGAGCGCCGCGACCACCCGCGTGGTCAGATCCTCGGTGGGTGCTTCGGGCGAGCCGCCGACTTTCACCGAAGTCCAAAGATAGCCTTCTTTCTCCTCGCGGAACAAAACCGGGATGAAGCCGACGAGCCATGGACGCCCCTCGCGCAGCAATCCCAGCTGCAGGTCTGCGGAAAGATAGTCCGGCGCGACAGCGCCCGAACCGCGCAAGGCGAGGCCTTTCGATGACACGGCTACCAGGTCCGAAACGAGCACCGCCCCGCGTTCGTCGCGTAGGAAACCGAATTCCAGTGTCTCCCACGGCACATTGTCGTAATTCTCGCCGTCGAAGATGCTGGCCAACTTGACCAAGGCGGGCAAGTTCCGCACTTCGGATCCTTCCACACGCATGCGCCCCGTGAATACACCGCCGGAAAGATTGGCCTCCCCGGAACTGCGGCCAACGAGGTGTTTTGCTGCTCCCGGCGGCAGCATCAGGTCCATTCCGACGTCTTGCCACCGGAACTGGCCGGACCACTTTTCGTCGCGCGCGCCGGCCGACCCCTCGATCGAGCCGCCTCTCGTTTCTTTCAACGCGAATCCGGTGATGAGGGTTTCGTTGCCATGGTGTTCCCCCGCGATTTGCTTCAAACCGAACTCCGGCCAACCCGGAACGGCCAGCCTGCCTCCCGTGGCCGCGAATTTCCAACGTCCGTCCTCGAAACCGAAACGGGCGGTGGTTTCCGCCACCCGCCAACGGGCCGGATCTTCGTGCCGGAGGGAAAAGTTTTCCACGGACATTTCAACCGGCGGCAGTTCCGGCCCCGGGGCGCCGCCGGCCGCGGCGGCAGAGCTCTGTCTCCGGGCCGGTTGATCACGCCACACCAAGTCAACGGTCTCCACCTCGATGCGCAACGGCTCGTTGCCCGGATTATTCAGGCGCTCCCAATCGAAGGGCACGGAGGCCTTTTTGATTTCCAGCGAGGCGAATGGCATTCTTTCACCGGCGACCCGGCAGCGGTTCGCCCGTAACATGCCGTCGCGGTAGACCAAGCCCTCCATTTCCACCTTCGCGCCGAGGCGCTCTGACAGTTCCCCGGCCAGGCGCCTCGCGAGCCACCAGTTCACCGCCTCCTCGCGGAGGAAGTAGGCCGTACCGCCGAGGAGGCACAACACGATCGCCAGCACCGCCAGAACACGGAGGAACTTCATCTCTTCGATCAGAGCACCGCCGCGACCGCTTGACCAGCCCTGCGCCCACTTTTGCGCTGTCCAACAAGGCGCTCCGCGGCTTTAGTTCCTCGTTGTGAAAGTCCTTTCGGTGGCCCTGGTCCTCGCTGTGTTGGCGGGTTGCTCTCCCAAATCGAGGCCGCAACCGCCCGAGTTCGTCGTTCCGGTCATGGAGCCGGTGCAAAAGGACGTGCCGGTCGTCCGCGAATGGGTCGGCCTCACCTACGGCATGGTCAACGCCGAGATTCGTGCACAGGTCTCCGGGTATCTTGTCTCCCAGGACTACGTGGACGGTTCGCTGGTCAAAAAAGGCCAACTGCTCTTCCAGTTGGATCCGCGCACGTTCCAAGCCGCGTTCGACCAGGCGCAGGGAGATTTGGCCAAAGCCGAAGCCGCTCTCATCCGGGATGAAGCCAACGCCAAACGAGCCGTCGATCTCCTCAAGCAAAATGTCATCAGTCGCGAGGATTATGACGATCAGATCCAGGCTTTCGAATCGAGCAAAGCGGCGGTCGCGACGGCGCAAGCCACAGTCGAGCAAGCGCGCCTCAACCTCGAATTCACCAGCATCACCGCTCCGGTCGACGGTCTCGCCGGCATCGCAACCGCGCAGATCGGCAACCTCATCGGACCGCAGTCCGGTCCGCTGACTTCGGTCACCATGGTCGATCCGATCAAAGTGAAATTTTTCGTCAGCGAAAACGAATACATCAAATACATCAGACCCTACTTCGGCGATCCCGACAAACTTGTGCGCGCCACCGAGCGGGGGGGACTCGGCCTGCAGGTTCTGCTCAGCGACAGCACCATCTACCCGCACCCCGGCCGCCTGCTGGCCATCAACAACCAGGTTTCCCAGAACACGGGCTCATTGCAGGCCGAGGCCGAATTTCCCAATCCGGGTAATCTGCTCCGCACCGGCCAGTTCGCCCGCCTGCGCGGCGTGACCAGTTGGAAAAAGAATGCTCTGCTTGTTCCCCAGCGCGCGATCAACGATCTGCAGGGCAAAGCGCAAATCGCCGTCATCGGCCAAGACGGCAAGGTCGACCTGCGTATCGTCGAGACCGGTCCGACTTACGCATCCATGCAGGTGGTCAGCGAGGGCCTTGCCCCCGGAGAAAAGGTCGTCGTCGAGGGCATGCAGAAACTCCGCCAAGGCATGGCCGTCAAAACACAAGCGTGGAAAATGCCGCCGGGCTTCGCCGAAGACCCGAGCTTGCCCGCGCCCGTAGAACCGGAGTCCGGCAACTTCGACCGCCTGCCGCCGAAGGCCGCCCTGGAGGGAGCCGCGCCGCCGGATGCCCCGGCCGGCCCCGCCCAGAACGCGACACCTGCCCCGGCCGCGCCGCCCGCCGCCCCGGCGGACTGATTTCGGCACCGATCCATGCCGCAGTTCTTCGTCAACCGGCCGATCGTGGCGATGGTCATCGCCATCATCACCGTCATCGTCGGGCTCGTCTCCATGGCCGGATTGCCCATTGCGCAATACCCGAACATCGTCCCGCCGCAGATCCAGGTATCGGCCACCTATGTCGGCGCGGATGCGCTGACCGTCGAGCAATCGGTCGCCACCCCCATCGAGCAGCAGGTCAACGGCGTCGACAACATGGAATACATGTATTCCATCAACGCCAACAACGGCCAGATGACGCTCAACGTCTTCTTCGGGGTGCAGACCGACGCCACGACCGACCAGATTCTCACGCAGATGCGGCAGGGGCAGGCCGCTTCGCAGCTGCCTTCCGCCGTGAACAACTTCGGTGTGACCGTGCAGAAAAGCACCACGGCGCCGCTTTTGCTTTTCGCGCTCTACTCGCCGAACGACGAGTTCGACGCCACCTTCCTCGCCAACTACGCCTACATCAACATCAACAACGAGCTCGGTCGCATCGACGGCATCTCGCAGGTCTCCATCTTCGGCGCCGGCCAGTATGCCATGCGTATCTGGGTGCGCCCGGACCAGCTGGCCAAGCTCGATGTCACCACCGACGAAATCGTCGAGGCCGTGCGGGCCCAGAACCGCGTCAATCCCGCGGGCAAAATCGGGGCGCCGCCCGTGCCGACCGGACAGGAGTTCGCCAAGACGGTCATCACCCAGGGCTACCTCAAAACGATCGAGGAGTTCGGCAACATCATTGTGCGGGCCAATTCCGACGGCTCGATACTCCTGCTCAAAGACGTGGCCGACATCCAGCTCGGCGCGCAAAACTACAACATCCTGGGGCGTTTCAACGGCAAACCCTCGGCCATCATCGCGTGCTACCAGACGCCCGGCTCCAATGCGCTCGATGCGGCGAAGGGCGCCAAGGAGTTGATGGCGCGCCTGGCCGAGCGGTTTCCGCCCGGGTTGGCCTACACCGAATCGCTCGACACGACCAAAGCCGTGACCGCCGGTATCGAGGAAATCGTCAAGACGCTCTTCGAGGCGCTGCTCCTCGTCATCGTCGTCGTCTTCGTCTTCCTGCAGGGCTGGCGCGCCACCCTCATCCCGTTGCTGGCCGTGCCCGTGTCGCTCATCGGCACGTTCGCCGTGTTCCCGCTCGTCGGCTTTTCCATCAACACCCTTTCGCTCTTCGGTCTGGTGCTGGCCATCGGTCTGGTCGTCGACGATGCCATCGTCGTGGTCGAGGCGGTCGAGCACCACATCGAGCAGGGCAAGTCGCCGCGCGATGCCGCGCTCAAGGCCATGCAGGAGGTTTCCGGCCCCGTCGTGGCCATCGCCCTGGTCCTCTCCTCGGTCTTCATCCCGACCATCTTCATCCCCGGTATCACCGGCAGCCTCTACCAGCAGTTCGCCGTCACCATCGCCATCTCGGTCTGTATCTCGGCATTCAACGCGCTTTCCCTGAGCCCGGCCCTGGCCGCCCTCATCCTGCGCCCCAAAGGAGAAACCCGCGGTCCCCTCGGCGGATTTTACCAATGGTTCAACAACATGTTCGGCCGCGCCACCGACAATTACGTGCGCGTTTGCGGCGCGGCCATCCGCAAATCCGTCATCAGCATTTTCTTTCTCGGCGGCATGGCCGTGCTGGGCGGCTTTTTCGGCGATCGTTTGCCTCCCGCTTTCCTGCCCGAGGAGGACCAGGGGTATTTTTACGCCGGCGTGCAGTTGCCCGACGCTTCTTCCATGGAGCGTACCAGCCAGGCCTGCAAGCAGATCGAGAAGATCATGATGGACACGCCCGGCGTCGAATACGTCACCACCGTCGTCGGGTTCAACCTGCTCAGCACCGTGCAGACAACCTACAACGGGTTTTTCTTCGTCACGTTGAAGCCGTGGGACGAGCGCACCACCCCCCCGACGCAATACAAGAACATCATGCGCCGCATCAACGCGCAGCTCGCTGCTTTGCCGGAGGGAATCGCCTTTGCCTTCTCGCCCCCGGCCATCCCCGGCGTCGGCACCTCGGGGGGCGTGAATTTCGTCCTGCAGGACCGCAGCGGCGGCACGGTCGAGTTCCTCGCCGAGAACACGAAGATTTTCATGGAGGCGGCGGCCAAGCGTCCCGAAATCGAGCGGCTCAGCACCACGCTGTTGCCCTCCGTCCCGCAGATCAAACTCGACGTCGACCGCGAGATGGCCATGACGCAAGGCGTGCCGATCGACAGCGCCTACAACACGCTGCAGACCTTCCTCGGGGGTACCATGGTCAACTACTTCAACCGCTTCGGCCTGCAATGGCAGGTCTACGTGCAGGCGGCCGGAGAATTCCGCGATGCCATCGAAAAAGCCGGGCAGTTTTACGTGCGCAACAAGGAAGGGAAATCCGTCCCTCTCTCGGCGCTCGTCACGACCACGCCGCGCTACGGGCCCGAATTCACCATGCGCTTCAACATGTACCGTTCGGCGCAGATCAACGCCAATGCCGCGCCCGGCTACAGCTCCAACCAGGCCATGCAGGCCATGGAAGAGGTTTTCGCCCAGACCATGCCGAGGGAGATGGGCTACAACTACCTGGGCATGTCCTTCCAGGAGAAGCAGGCGGAGGAAGGCGTTTCGCCCGTGGTCATTTTCGCCCTCGCGCTGGTCTTCGTCTTCCTCATCCTCGCCGCGCAATATGAGAGCTGGTCGTTGCCCTTCAGCGTGCTGCTCGGAACCCCCATCGCCATCTTCGGCGCCTTCTTCGCGTTGTGGGGCCGTTCGATGGACAACAACATCTATGCGCAGATCGCGCTCGTCATGCTCATCGGCCTCGCCGCGAAGAACGCCATCCTCATCGTCGAGTTCTGCAAATACGAGTACGAGGGCGGCAAGAATCTTTTCGATGCGGCACTGGCCGGAGCGCGCCTCCGCTTGCGTCCGATTTTGATGACCGCCTTTGCTTTCATCCTCGGCTGCGTGCCGCTCTGGACCGCCACGGGTTCCGGTGCCATCTCGCGCCAAACCATGGGCACCGCGGTCATCGGCGGCATGCTCGCCGCCACCTGCTTCGCCATTTTTATCATCCCGGTCACCTTCTACATCGTGGAAAAATTATCCGCCTCCAAGCCCCGCGAAGGGAAGGACGCGCCGACCGCTCCGCCGTCGACGTGAAGCGATGAAGTCTGCCGCCGCCCTCGCCGGTTGGATTGCGCTGACCTTTTGCGCCGCGCTCACCGGTGTTTTTGTCCAACCGGCCGGCTATTACGCGCAACTCGTCAAACCCGCGTGGGCACCGCCGGCCTGGCTCTTCGGGCCGGTCTGGACCCTGCTTTATGTCGCCATGGCCTTGGCGGCGTGGCTCGTCTGGCGGCAGGGGGGGTGGCGCGCCCGGCGCGGTCCGCTCGCTCTCTACGTCGTGCAACTCGCGCTGAACGCCCTGTGGACGCCTGTTTTCTTCGGCTTGCGCCACCCGGGATTCGCGCTGGTCGAGATCGTCGTGCTCGGCGCCGCCATCGTGCTGACCGGACGCGCCTTTCGCCCCGTCAGCCGCCTGGCCTCATGGCTGCTTGTTCCCTACCTCGTTTGGGTGGTGTTCGCCGCCGCTCTGAACTTCGCCATTTGGCGGTTGAACTGAGACGTCCTCGTCCATCTCCATGATGCGGCGGGCCCCGTGGTCGCCCACCCACGCACCGAAGCGTACCCAGCCTGAATTCTGTGCCGCGTCAGCCACGCGGCCCAGGCGCTGGTTCTCCTCCTTGAGCTGTTCCAATTCCGCGCGCGTTTTGGCCAGCGCCGCGGCGTAAGCCGCGGGGTCGGGGGCAGCATGAGAATCCGCGTGCAAGAGCTGCCAATGGGGTGGTGGCGTCAGGAGGTCCGGCGCCGTCGTGAAACGGTCGGCGACTTTGACCGTGTCTTCCTGCGGCGCCAGCGAGGCCAGCTGAAAGGCGGCCTGGGCGAAGAGATCCTCGCGCAAACCCGAGATATTGTTCCATGCCGCACGATGAAAGGCGGCGAAATTGCGGCGCGTGTCGGGGGAGGTGGCTAGTTTTTCGCGCAAGGCCGCGAGCAGCTGCACTTGTGCTCTGAGCAACGCGGCGGCCGCGGGCCCGGATGGAATCGAATCCGGTGCGCTCCAATTCAGTTCCAGCAGCGGTTCGTCCACCACCCGGAGATAACCCTGCACGCCCGCTTGGATGGCCGCGTGATAGGCAAAGGAGGAGACTCCGGTGAGCAGGGGGTTCTCCAGCAGATAGGACCGCCGCGCAAAAATGTTGGCCGCGGAAAGGACGAAATCGCAGGTTCCAAGCCACTCCGGGAGGCCGACGCCTTGCTGCCCGGGTGCCCACAAACGCGCGAGCTGGGCGCGGCGTTTGTCATCCGGTGCGAGGGGGACACCCCGGCCGTCGACGAGGTTTGCTCCGGTCACAACCAGCCCCGGCTGACGAAACCGCGAGGGATCCTCGATGGCTTTGAGGCATTCCTCCAGCCTCCGCGGGGCATAGGCGCCGCCGGCGCCGAGGATCGCAATGTATTTCGAGTGGTCGAGGTAGTCGACCGCCTGGTTGATCGCATGGGCGACATCCTTCGTGTCGGCCTGGGCCACCTGCACGGGTATCCCGGGCAACTCGTCCTCCGGAATGACGGAGGACGATGCTTGGCCATCGTCGAGAAAAACAACCAAGTCGGGTCGCAAGGTCTGGGCGCGGAGTGTGGTCAGGGCGTGTCGCAGCCCGGCGTGCCGGGGAAACAACGGCACGATCACGCTCAGGTTGGTGGAGTTTCTCGTGGTCGCCATGGGTCCTGAATCCGCGTAGGGCTTCCATTCGTAGCGTACGTGCTGGTAAGTTTCCATTTCCATCATGAGCAACCGATCCTTCCCTCCGTTCAGCCTCAGCCGCCTCCTGAAGAAAACTTTCGAGCCCTCGCCGGGCCAACGCGTCTGTGTGCTCATCGACCTGCAGAACCCCCGTGACATTGCCGGCTTCAAGTTTCTCGAGGACCCCCGCCTCACCGTGCAAAAGAAAGCCCACGACGTTTTCTTCCGGGGCCTGCAAAACGGTGTTATGGCGGAACTCGGGCTGAAGGGAGGGGAAATTTACGCCTACGAAATGACCGGCGGCAGCAATCTCGACCTGCCCGATGAGGCTTGGGCGCCCGACGGGCGGCAACTCAGCTTCGAAAAGGACATCTACCCCAACTACGACATTATTCTCTGTGTCTCCACCTACTCGGCTACCGCGCCTCTCACCGCCTCCGCCAAACAGCATGGCTTCCGCGGCGCCACGCTCCACGGCGTCAACGACATCATACTCTCCTCCGGCCTGGCCGTGGATTATGATGAAGTCAGCGCCGAAGCCGAAAAGCTCCGCCAAGGGATGACCCGCGCCGACTGGGTTGAACTCGATTTCCATCTCGACAACGGCGCCAAGCACACACTCAAGCTGGAACTCGGCCGCCAGGAAGCGCAGAAAAGCCACGGGCTTTGCCGCGGCTCCGAGCCCGATGTGGCCAACCTTCCGGCCGGCGAAATTTATTACGTTCCGGTCGGCGCCGAGGGGGAATTCCCCATGAAGTACGAGGATGGCACGCTCGGTCTCATGCACGTGACGGGCGGACGCATCAAAAAAGCCACGTTGATCAAAGGTGAAGCGGCAACCATCGAAGCGCACAACCGCAAACTGGAAAGCGATCCGGTCACCGGCGAACTCGGCGAACTCGGCTTCGGCACCCAGATGCTCCCCGTCTCGGGCAAAGACATCCAGGACGAAAAAATCCGCGGCACTTTCCACATCGCCACGGGCCGCAGCGATCATCTTGGCGGCAGCCTCACCCCGGACCGTTTCGCCAGCAAGATGAACGCCACCCACGACGACATTCTTTTTTCGCCCGAGAAAACCCCCGAGGTCACGGCGTCGGAAGTGCGTATCTTCCGCGACAACAAAGTGGAAATCCTCCTCAGGAATTTCCACCCGTCGCCCTACATGGAAAGCCTGCTCGAATAGCAGGCCGCGCGTGACACCCGAGCTCTACGAAAGTGACCGGCTGGTCCGGGAATACCTGCTTTTCCACTACGGTAGCGCGGAGGAAATTCTTCCCTGGCGAGACGGCCCGCGCGAGGCGCTGGGTTTCGCCGAGCGTTGTGTTAGCGAACTCCTGGAGGCCGCCGCTTTGCCAGCCGCCGCCCGCGCGCTCGACATCGGTTGTGCCGTCGGGCGCTCTTCTTTCGAGTTGGCGCGCCATTGCCGCGAGGTTGTCGGCATCGACTACTCCCGCGCTTTCATTGCGGCCGCGGAGGCTGTCCGCACCCGTGACTCGCTCGGGTACGCATATGCGATCGAAGGGGACAGCACCGCGCACGCCTCGGCCTGCAGACCATCGGGCGCCGACCCCTCACGGGTCCGTTTCGAAACCGGGGACGCCCTGGCTTTGCGCGCCGACCTCGGTGCCTTCGATGTGGTTCTGGCTGCCAATCTGCTCTGTCGCCTGCCGGATCCGCGCAAGTTTCTCGCACGCCTCCCTTCATTGGTCCGCCCCGGCGGCCAACTTCTGCTGACCACACCTTTCACCTGGTTGGAGCAATTCACCCCGCGCGAATCCTGGATTGGGGGCGGGGCGGGGGAGTCGTCCGCGGAGGTGCTGGATACCCTGCTCGAACCGCACTTCGAACTTCGCGCCGAAAGGGACCTGCCATTCCTCATCCGCGAGCATGCCCGCAAATACCAGTGGAGCGTGGCGCGGGGAACGCGCTGGCTGCGCCGGGCCTAGCTACTCCTCGTCGCTGCCGTTCGAGCCTTCCGTCAGCAGCGGTTGCGCGGTGGTCCGGGCCCCCAGCGCGCGCAGCTTTTCCGTCTGCCGCAGCAGGTTCCCGCGCCCGTCGCGCAGTTTGTTCATCGCGTCGTCGTAACTTTCCTGCGTCTGGCGGATGCGCAGGCCGATATTTTCCAGGTCGCGGCAGAAGGCGACGAACTTGTCGTAGAGTTTGCCGCCCTGCTCGGCGATCTGCCGCGCGTGGCGGTTCTGGCTGTCCTGTTGCCACAACTGCGCGACGAGCCGCGCCGTGGCGATGACATTCGGCGCGGTGACCAGCACGATGTTTTTTTCAAGGGCGAGATCGAGCAGGTCGGGCGCCGTCTCCAGCGCGGCGTGCAAAGCCGGCTCCACCGGAACGAAGAGGAAAACAAAATCGGGCGACTTGATGCCGGGCAATGATGCGTAGTCCTTGGCCGAGAGTTGCTCGATGTGGCGTTTGAGCGAGTCGGCGTGCTCTTTGGCTGCGGCGGCCTTTTCCTCCGCGACCGTCGCGCTGCACTGGCGCTCGTAGGCGTTGAGCGACACTTTCGCGTCGATGATCACCTGCCGCTCGCCGGGCAGATCGAGCACCACGTCGGGTTGCAGGCGCCGGCCTTCGGCCGTGGTGTCCGACACCTGCGTGCGGAAATGCTGCCCCCGCACCAACCCCGCTTTTTCCAGCACCGACTCCAAGATCATCTCGCCCCAGTTGCCCCGCGTCTTGGCTTGTCCCTTCAGCGCGCCGGCCAAGTTGGCCGCCTCGCGCGAAACCGATTGGTTCAGTTCGCTCAGACGCTTCACTTCCGCGCGCAACTCGGTGCGTGCGTCGGCTTCTCTGCCGTAAGCGTGCTCGACCTGCGCGCGGAATTCTTTCAACCGCTCCGAGAGCGGACCGAGCAATTGCTCGAGTTGCGCTTTGTTTTGTTCGGTGAACCGCTTCGATTTATCCTCCAAGATGGTGTTTGCGAGGTTCTCGATCTCGGCCTTCAGTGCGGCGCGTGATTCCTCGAGGCCGCTTGATTTTTGTTTTTCCGCGGCGAGTTCGCCGGCGAAATCCTGAACCTGCGCGAGAAGCTTGCGGCGCTCGTCCTCCGCGGCATGAACCTGCCGTCCAGCCTCGTCCGCCCGCGTGCGCGCGGCGCCCAACTCGGCGGTCAGGGTGACCGATTTCAGCCGGCCGGCAAGGTAACCGACGACCGCCCCGGCCAGGAGAAAGGCGGCCGCCAACCAGAAAATGTCGGTCATTCCTCTTTTGTAGCACGCCGCCCTGAGGCTGTCGAAAGCCTGCGCCAAAGGTTGCGTCTGGGCCTTCTGTCCGCTATAAGCGCAGGATGAGTATTGCCACCGCCAATGCCCGCGGACCCGCCTCCGCGCAGCAAAGCGCCAAACTGTTGAACGGCGCCGAGTTGCTCGTGCGTTGCCTCGAACTCGAGGGCGCGGACACCATTTTTGCCTACCCCGGCGGGGCCAGCATGCCTATCCACCAGGCACTTACGCGCTCGAAACAAATCCGCACCATCCTCCCGCGCCACGAGCAGGGCGGTGTCTTCGCCGCCGAGGGCTATGCGCGTGCCACCGGCAAAGCCGGCCTTTGCATGGCGACCTCCGGGCCCGGCGCGACTAATCTCGTCACCGGTCTGGCCGACGCCTTCATGGACTCGGTACCCGTCATCGCCATCACGGGCCAGGTTCCGCAGGAAATGATCGGTCGCGGCGCGTTCCAGGAGACCGACTTCTTCGGCATGACGTTGCCGATCGTGAAGCACAGCTACCTCGTGTGGGATATCCACGAGATACCGCGCATCGTCAAAGAAGCCTTCCATATCGCGACCACGGGGCGCCCGGGGCCGGTGCTCATCGACCTGCCGAAAAACATCCAGAACCAGAAGATCGAGCCGGTCTTCCCCGAAACCATCACCCTGCGCGGCTACGACATCGAGCAAAAGGCCACCGATGAGCAACTGCTCGAGATGGTCCGCCTCATCAAGGAGTCGAAAGACCCGATGATTTACTGCGGCGGTGGCATCATCACCGCGGACGCCGCGCCCGAGCTTCTCGAGTTTGTCGAGCGCACCCAGATCCCCGTGGCCACCACCATCATGGGCATCGGGTGCTTCCCCGAGTCGCATCCCCTCTCGCTCAAATGGCTCGGCATGCACGGCAGTGTCTATGCGAACAACGCCGTCAATGAAGCCGATCTCCTGCTGGCCATCGGTGTGCGCTTCGACGACCGCGTCACGGGCAAGGTCGAAAAGTTCGCCGAGCACGGAACCATCGTCCATATCGACATCGATGATTCGGAACTGAACAAAAACAAAGTCGTCGCGCTGCCCATCCTCAGCGACGTCAAATACGCCCTGAAGCGCCTCAACGAGCTCCTGGCCAAGGAAGGTTTCGAGCGCGTCTCCGGCGCCAAGTTCACGCGCTTCAAGCCCTGGTACGAAAAAATTGCCGCCTGGAAGAAAGCCCACCCCTTCCGCTACACCGACACCGACGATGCCATCCAGCCGCAATACGTCATCCAGCAGCTTTACAAACTCACCAAGGGCAAAGCCATCCTCACCACGGGTGTCGGCCAGCACCAGATGTGGGCCGGGCAATACTACGACTTCGACACGCCGCGCACTTTCATTACCTCGGCCGGCCTCGGGGCCATGGGCTTCGGCTATCCCGCGGCCATGGGCGCCAAAGTGGCCTGTCCCGACGTGGAGGTTATCGACATCGACGGGGATGGTTCGTTTCTCATGAACGTGCAGGAACTGGCCACCGCGCATATCGAAAAAATCGCCGCCAAGGCCATCATTCTCAACAACCAGCACCTCGGCATGGTGGTGCAGTGGGAAGACCGTTTCTACGAGAGCAACCGCGGCCACACCTTTCTCGGCGATCCCGACGACACCTCGCGCATCTACCCCGATTACGTCGAGATTTGCAAAGGTTTCGGCGTTCCCTGCGAACGCGTCATCCACAAGAAAGACCTCATCCCCGCGCTCCAGCGCCTGCTCGATGCCAAAGGCGTCTATGTCCTCGACGTCATGACGCCCTACACCGAGCACGTCTTGCCCATGATTCCCGCCGGCATGACGTACAAGGATATTATCACCGAGTAAGCCCGGTCGCCCGCGGGCGACCCTGTTCCCCATGTCTGAAGAAGCCCCGTCGCTGGATCTCAGCGCCCTCGACTTCGCTCCCGCTTGGGTCAAGCAGCCTGCCACATCTCCCCCGGCCTCCGAAATCCGACCACCCCGCGAGGAGAAACCGGGGCCGCGTCGCGACCGTGAGGGCAAACCGCCGCGCTCCGGATTCAAACGGGGCGGGCCACCGCGGCCAGGGGGATTCCGCGGACCGAAGGATCGTCGAGGCAAATTCGCGCCTCCCCCGCAAGACCGCCGTGCCGCCCCGCCGCCCAATCCGTTTCCGTGGCTGCGCATCGCTTTCACCGCCACGCCGGCGGCAGTCGAAACCGTGGTCAAACAAATCCGCCAAACCGGCCGGACCTACAGCCTCTTCGACATTGCGCGCGTCCTGCTGCGCAATCCCGCGTCCTTCACCGTCGACCTTGCTTCCGCCCCGAAACCGCCCGAAGGGCCGTTCCACGTTGCCGCCGACGGCAGTGTCTGGATGTCGCAGCAAAATGCGGTGCAACACATCCTGCGCACGCGACTCGAGGATTTCTACCGCCCCGAGACCGTGGATATCGAGCCGCCCAAGGGGAACTTCGCGTCCATTGGCGTGTGCGGCATGTCCGGCGTCCTCCTCGGGCCGACCAACCTGCATGACTTCGAACGACGGTTGCGTGAACTCCACCGCGAAAAATTCCCGCGCATGGATTTCGAAACCTTCCGCTCCCGCGTCCGCATGGAACGCGACCCGGAAATCATCGAGAAGTGGCGCGCCGCTGCCTCGAAGGCGACCCACTACTTCGCGAAAGAGGGCGAGAACCCCGAAAAGCTGGAAAACCTCACCGCGGTCGAACAGCATTTCCTGCAGAACCACGCTGCCTCGCAGATCCAGTTCGTTGCCGAGGCCAAAGTCCCGGGTGATCCGCGCAACGCCCGCGTCGACGCCGCCTTGGCGCCGCTGCTCAACTACGCCAAGGACGAAGAAAGCCGCTTCCCGCTCAAACTCGCGCAAAGCCTGAGCCGCGCCCTCACCGAGTCCGGGTTGCGATTCCACAAAAGCGCCAACCGTACAACTTTTGTCTCCGCCTCGCGCCCCCGCCACTTGGATCTCGGGGAAGTCACGGTCAGCGACTCGATCAAAAAAATTCTCGAGCTCATCCGCGAAAAAAAATCAATCCGCCGCCGGGATCTTCTCGATGCTCTCGCCCCGCTCCCGGCCCAAGAGTCCCCCCCGGCCGAGGCCGTCGCGCCCGCCCCATCAGGATCAACCTCTTCCGATTCACCTGCCGCCTCGCCTGAATCTGCCGTTACCGATGCCCCGTCTCCCGAGGTCGCGGTCATCCCCCTCAAAACTCCCGAAGAAGCCGCCCGCGAAGCTGTCACGCAGGATCTTCTCTGGCTGACCCACGAAGGCTACGTCATCGAATACGCCGACAGCCGCCTCGAGTCTGTCCCGCCTCCGAAGAATCCGCCTAAAGAAAAGCCCGCGGAGCCGGGTCCAGCCACAGATGATTCCGCTTCTGTGGAAGCCGCGGCGTCCACCGGCGCGCCGCCCGCTTAAGCAACCGCCGCATTGCGTGGGCCCAGACCGAAAAAGGTTACTGTGGGCCGAGGGCGCGGAGGCGGAGGAAG
>JBMTVD010000011.1:0-37714 GCA_049451035.1 Chthoniobacterales bacterium
GCTCGCCCTGCGAACGGCCGCAGGATGGGCCGGATTCTGAAGTGCGGAGCCCCTTGGGCCGCCGCGGCTTTGCTCGCCGCTGGTGCCGCTTACGCCCGCCGGCGCAAGTGCACGAAGGTTGCCTGATTTTCTCAGCTCAGCTTTGACAAACCCGCGCGGCAATGTGCGGGTTTTTGTTTTGTAGCCGCCCGCCGGTCAGGACAAACCGGCTTCGGCCGTTGGACTGGAGTCAGGCCGTATCTGAGGCAGCCGGAAAGTCTTGGAGTCGGATAAGTTTTACCGCGCAACGGGTTCCGGTCACTCCGCAAGCGGGGCCAACCGAGGAAATGGCGGTTGTTTCCGTCTGTATCCCCCTTTGTTTTCTCGCTTATCCTATGCTCCACTTCTCCCATGAACCAACTCGACCAACTCAAGCAATTCACCACCGTGGTCGCCGATACCGGCGATTTCGAAAGTATCCGCCAATTTTCCCCGCAGGACGCGACGACGAACCCGTCGCTCATCTACAAAGCGGTGACGCAACCGGAATACGCCCCGCTGCTCGACCAGGCCGTGGCGGATTGCAAGGGGAGAAACCTCCCGCGCGAGGAACTCATCCGCGACATCATCGACGATCTGCTCACGATCTTCGGCGAGAAAATCCTGCAGATCGTGCCCGGGCGTGTCTCGACCGAGGTCGATGCGCGGCTGTCCTTCGACACCGCTGCCACCGTGGAGAAAGCGCGCAAGCTGATCGGTCTCTACGCCAAGCGCAATGTCCCGAAAGAGCGCGTGCTCATCAAAATCGCCTCCACCTGGGAGGGCATCCGCGCCGCCGAGGAACTGCACAAGGACGCGATCAATTGCAACCTGACCCTGCTCTTCGCGTTGCCCCAGGCCATCGCCTGCGCGGAGGCCAAGGTGCGCCTGATCTCGCCTTTTGTCGGACGCATCTACGACTGGTACAAGGCCAAGACCGGGAAGGAATACACCGGCGCCGACGATCCGGGCGTCAAATCCGTGAGAACGATCTACAACTACTTCAAAAAATTCGGCTACGAGACGCAGGTCATGGGCGCGAGTTTCCGCAACACCTCGCAGATCATCGAGCTGGCCGGCTGCGATCTCCTGACCATCAGCCCGGAATTGCTGGCCGAGTTGCAGGGCTCGGACGGCAACGTGGAGTGTCATCTCTCGGTCGAGGAAGCGAAAGCCTCCGACATCACGAAGACGCCGCTCGATGAAAAAACCTTCCGCTGGATGCTCAACGAGGATGCGATGGGCACGGAAAAACTGGCCGAAGGCATCCGCAAATTCACCGAAGACATCATCAAGCTCGAAGGCCTCATCGCGCAAAAACTCTCCTGAACAACCCGCAACAACCATGAAAATACTCCCCGCTCTCCTCGCCGCCATGTTCCTTGCAGGCTGCGCAACCTCCACGAACAAAGTTTCCGCGCCCTACCTCGCCGCCCGCCAGGCCTGATCTTCAAAATCCGCGCGGGGAGCAGAGAGGTCTCTTTACGGACCTTCTCTCACGGGGACACGGAGACACGGGGACTAAAAACAGAGCTGCTGCCGGCTTTCCCACTTTTCCACATTCGAACTTTCCCACCCTGCCTCCTGTGCGCCTCGGTGATACCAAACCCGAAAAGCATCCGGACTATCGGCCAAGGTTCTGGGGGTAGGGACACGCGGCTCGCGTGTCCGTTGGAAAGAAAGCGGACGAGCGAGCCGCTCGTCCCTACCTCAGGCAGCCGCTGCCGACTTTCTCACCTTTCGACATTCGAACTTGCCCACCCCGCCTGCTCTCTCTTCGCGTCGCCCGGCACTCGTCACTGCATCGGCGACTTGATCGCGATGAAACTCGGGCGACAGGACGAGGAAGGATGCGCAGGTCCCTTCAGGCGAGGGGATCGGACCAGTCGAGGTCAGGAAAGCGTGCGAAGTCGTGGTCGCAGGAATGAACCGAGGCTCCTGTGCGCAAGGCAATGGCGGCGATCTGAGCGTCGGTGACAAGATTGGCACCGGTGCCGGCTTGCCGAAGCAGTCTTGAGGCCGCGGCGAAATCTTCCAATTCCGCGTCGAGCCAGATGACATTGGGAAACTCCAACCAATTCGCCACACGAGCACAGGCGTCCTTCACGCTCAGCGGTTGGCGGAATACTTTTCGATTGGTGGCCAACCGAACGAAGGCGAAAGCCACCACGGAGCAGAGGCCAACTTCTTCCTCGCCATGCAAAGTCTTTTGCCACCATTTGGCGGCCGGGCCGTGGTCCGGACACTCTGTGTCCGTGGCATAGAGAAGTAGATTGGAGTCGGGAATTACCACGGTTCAGCGGCGCTGACTTGCGGTCCGCAGATAGCTTTCCGCTTCCAGATCGTCGGCCAAGCCGGCCAGCTCGCGCGGGTCGATCCCCGTGCGCAAGCCCATGGGGCGCGGCGGAAGGAGCTTCGGACGGCTGCGCGGTGTCGGACGCAGCGCCTTGCGCACCGCGGCATTGAGCACTTCCTTGAAGCTGCTCTTTGTCCGGTGTTGCTCGTCGCGCAGGAGTTTTTCGGTATCTGGGTCCAGAGTCAGTGTGGTGCGCATGGAAGCATCAAAGCATCATTATTTGCTGCTGTCAAGATGCCTAAAGCAGTGCAAGAAGAGCTGCGTCGTTTCGGTGCCGGGGACGACGACGAATCCATGGGGTCGCGGCGCAAGTGCCGCAGCCACAAAAAATCTGTGTCTCAAAATCCTCTGTCATCGGTGCCGTGCCTTTGTGCCTCCGTGAGATCAATGGATTTCCGGAATGACTCTCACGGAGACACGGGGACTAAAAACAGAACTGCTGCCGACTTTCTCACCTTTCCACCTTCGCACTTTCCCAACCCGCCTGCTCTCTCTTCTCGTCACACGTCACACGTCACTTCATCTTCTCCCCAAGCTTCTGCAGCTTCGGCCGGATGACCGCCATGTTGTAAGGGTGCATGGGGTTTTCGCGGTAAAAATCCTGGTGGTAATCCTCGGCCGGATAAAATTTCTCCAGCGGGGCGATTTCCGTGACGATCGGCGAGTCGAATCGGGCCTGGGCGCGATCCTTCGATTCCCGCGCGATGCGCGCCTCGTCTTCGTTGGCGGTCAGGATAATCGAGCGGTATTGGGTGCCGACGTCGTTGCCTTGGCGGTTGAGTGTCGTCGGGTCGTGCGCGTCCCAGAAAAGGTCGATGATTTTTTCGTAGGAGGTTTTTTCCGGATCGAATTCGATCTGCACGACTTCGGCGTGGCCGGTTTTTCCGGTGCAAATGTCGTCGTAGGTCGGATTCTCCGTTTGTCCGCCGGCGTAACCCGAAGTGACCGAGACGATGCCCGGCAGGCGCTCGTAAACGGCTTCGACGCACCAGAAGCATCCGCCGCCGAGCGTGGCTGTTTTGTTGGTCATGGGATCGGCTGCGGCGTGGGCGAGGGGCGCGAGGAGAAGGAAAGCGATGAGGCTGCGCTTCATTGTTTCTCGTCCGGCACGAATTTGAGCGAGACGGAGTTCACACAGTAACGCAGGCCGGTGGGACGCGGACCGTCGGGAAAAACGTGGCCCAAATGCGCGTCGCAACGGGCGCAGAGGATTTCCTCCCGGACCATGCCGTGGCTGCGGTCCGCCGCGGTGACGACATTCTCCGGTGCAACGGGCTGGAAAAAGCTGGGCCACCCCGTTCCCGAGTCGAATTTGGCGGCGGAGCGGAAGAGGGGGAGATCGCAGCAGACGCAGTAGTAGATGCCGTCCTTCTTGTGGTCGTGGAAGGCGCCGCAGAACGGCCGCTCCGTGCCTTTGCCCCGGGTCACTTGGTAAACCTCGCCGTCGCCCAGTTGCGCGCGCCATTCGGCGTCGGTCTTGATCACTTTTTCCATTTTTTGTGCGGCGAGATTCTGCCCCTCTTTGTCCACCAAAACAACGTTCACCAGCGGGGCGGCGGATTCCCCGGCCAGGGCGGCCGTCGAAAACCAGAGCCATAGCAGCAGCGCGCGCACGTCGGCAATTTCGGTCGCGGGCCGGCTCTTGTCAAAAAATCACGCCGCCTCCGCGGCGGCCGCGCGCTTCTTGCGGCGGCGGGCCGCCTCGGCCAGGAATTGCTCCTGGGCATCCCAGGGCTCACCCTCGCGCGGCGCCGGCAGGTAGCGGCCGTCCGGTTGGAGAATCTTGGCCTTCACGTTGTCCCGCCAGAAGTAGTCGATGATTTCCTGCACGTGGCCTTTCATGGCGTCGCTTTCCACGGGGAAGACGGATTCGACGCGATGGAAGAAATTGCGCTCCATCCAGTCGGCGCTGCCGAGAAAGACACGCGGTTCGCCGCCGTTGGCGAAGCGGTAGATACGGCTGTGCTCGAGGAAACGTCCGACAATGCTGCGCACCTCGATGTTTTCGCTTACGCCCGGGATCCCCGGGCGCAGGGCGCAGATGCCGCGCACCAGGAGGCGTACTTTCACGCCGGCGTTCGAGGCGCGATAGAGCGCCCCGATGATTTCCTCCTGCACCAAGGCGTTGAGTTTGGCGTAGATCTCCGCCGGCCGCCCCGCGCGGGCGTGGGCCATCTCGGCGTCGATGAGGCCGAGGATGTCGTGGTGCAGGTGCCAGGGTGCGACGAGGAGCTTGTTCGGGGGCGGGAGTTGCGAAACACCCGTCACCGTGTTGAAAAGGTTGGCCACGTCCTCGGTGATGTCGGGGCGCGCCGTGAAATAGCTCAGGTCGGTGTAGAGGCGCGCCGTGGACGGATGGTAATTGCCCGTGCCGAGGTGCACGTAACGGCGGATACCGTCGAACTCCTTGCGCACGACCATGGCCATCTTGGCGTGGGTTTTGAGTCCGGCCACGCCGTAGACCACGTCGACGCCCGCCTCCCGCAGCTGGCGGGCCCACTTGATGTTGGCCGCCTCGTCGAAGCGGGCCTTCAATTCGATGGCCACGACGACCTGCTTGCCCTGGCGCGAGGCTTCGATGAGCAGGGGGATGAGCGGCGAGTCCGAGCTGGTCCGGTACAGTGTCTGCTTGATGGCCAATGTTTGCGGGTCTTCCGCGGCTTGGCCGATGAAGTCCAGCACCGTCTGGAAGCTGTCGTAGGGATGGTGCAGGAGGATATCGCCTTTGCGGATGTGAAAGAAGATGTCGTGCTCCTCGCCCAGGCCGACCACGGTGACGGGGGAGAAGCGCTTGTATTTGAGGTCCGGGCGGTCGACTTCGGTCGCGATGGGCATGAGACGCAGGAGATTGACCGGGAAATCGACGCGGTAGACGTCGTCCTGCTGGAGGTTGAAGATCTCGCAGAGCCGCGCGGTCACGTCGGCCGGACAATCGCGCGGCACTTCGAGCCGGACCGCGTTGCCGCGGTTGAGCTTGCGCAATTCGTCCTCGATGGCCCGCAGCAGATTGCGGGCCTCTTCCTCGTCGACATAAAGGTTGCTGTTGCGGGTGATGCGGAAGACATGCGCGCCGCGCACCTTGACCCCGTGGAAGAGGCGCCCGACGTGTTCCTGGATCAGATTGGCCAAGAAAATGAAATTCTGCCCCTCGCCGCAGCCCTGGGGGAAGGGCAACACGCGCGGCAGGATGCGCGGGATCTGCACCACGGCCAGGTCGGTGCCGAGGTTTTCGCCCTCCAACTCGACGATGATGTTCAGGCTCTTGTTGAGAAGCTGCGGGAAGGGGTGCGCCGGATCGATGGCCAAAGGCGTGAGCACGGGGAAAACCTCGCGCTCGAAATATTCCTCGAAATGTTTCCGGGCCTCCTCCCCCACGTCGGCGTAGTGGTGGAAATGCAGCCCGCTGGCCGCCAATTGCGGACGGATCTGGTCGCGCCAGCAGGCGTATTGCTCGTCGACCATGCGTCGCGCGCGGCGGCAAATCGCTTCGAGTTGCTGCGTGGCCGTCATGCCGTCCGGACCGTTCTCGGATGCGCCCGCCGATTGCACCTGCTTCAAGCCGGCCACCCGCACCTCGAAAAATTCGTCGAGGTTGGAAGAAACAATGCAGAGGAACTTGAGCCGCTCGAGGAGCGGGACGGACGGATCCTTGGCCTCGTCGAGCACGCGCTGGTTGAATTCCAGCCAGCTCAACTCGCGGTTCAGGAAATATTTGGGCTCCGCAAGATCCATAAACGGGGGCATGATTCTGGGGCTTGTCCGGCCCAGTTCAAGAGAAAGCGCTCCTCCCGTTGCGGCCGGTCCTCCCTGTGGTAGAGTGTTGTCCGCCATGGTGACTCTAGTGCGTGCTCTGTTCCCGCTGGTTCTCCTTTCGGTCGTCGCCGCCGCCCAGGATCCGCCGGCCGCCGCTTCCGTGCGCGCGTTGGGCAACGCGTTCTCCTCGGTCTACGAGCGGGTCGCACCCAGCGTGGTGGTGCTCGAGGTGGCCAAGAGCGAGGATGCCTCGGGAACCGACGCCATGCTCTGGGATCTGCTCTTCCCGGGGCAGCCCGGTGCGGGCCCGCGGCCGCGGCTCGAAGAGGCCGAGGGGTCGGGATTCATCGTCCGCGAAGACGGCTATATTTTGACCAACGCGCACGTCGTCGAGGGTGCCGATCCCGAGACCGGCGTGGTCGCCCGCCGACAGGATGGGACGCGCCTGCCGCTCACCATCGTCGGCGTCGACGACAAGACCGATCTGGCCGTGCTCAAGGCCGACGCCGAAGGTTTGCCGGCCATCGAATGGGGAGACAGCGACCGGGCCAAAATAGGCGAATTCGTCTGCGGCATCGGCGCACCGTTCGAACTGGATTACACACTGACCGTCGGCGTGCTCAGCGCCAAAGGACGCAGCAACCTGACCCGCGACACCGTTTACGAGGACTATTTGCAAACCGACGCGGCCATCAATCCGGGCAACAGCGGTGGTCCGCTTTGCGATCTCGACGGGCGCGTCATCGGTGTGAACACCTTGATCAACGGACTCAGCCGCGGCCTGAGTTTTGCCATTCCCTCCAAGCTCGCGCGCGAAGTCAGCGACGCCCTCATCGCCGGCGGCCGCGTTGTCCGGCCTTGGCTCGGCGTGCGTATCACCACGCTCGGAGAGGAGGTTGCCCTGCAGGAAATGCTCGGAATCGACAGAGGCGTGCTGGTCAAGACCATCGAACCGGACGCACCCGCTGCGAGCAGCGAGTTGCGGCCCGCGGATGTCATCGTGGCGGTCGACGGCGAGCGGGTCGACACGGCCCGGGATTTGCAGAAAGCCATCCTGCGCAAAAAAATCGGCCAACAAGTCGATCTCAAGGTCTGGCGCCGCAGCACCCGCGACGGAGCCTTCCGCAAGATCGCCGTGACCACGGGTGAACTCCCGGCCGCGCCCTTCCAGCGTCTCGCCTTTTCTGCGCCCACGCCGTCTCCGCGGGAAGACGGTGGTCGGCCCCCGGCGGGTGCCGCCGTCTGGGGGCTGGAGTTGGAGGATGTCGAACCCGGGTCGCCCGGCGTGCGCGTGACCGCGGTCGAAAGCGGCAGTCCCGCGGCCGTGGCCGACATCGAACCCGGCGATATCATCACCGGAGTGGGGCCCGAGGCGGTGGCCGACGAGGAGTCCTTCCTGGCGGCCATGGCCAAAGTGGCCCGCGAAGAGGCCGCGGTGCTGATGATCGAACGCGGCGGCAAAAAGACCTACGCCATCCTCAAACGCTGAGCCCGAGGATTTCGCGCAACGCGGCCGCCGCTTCGGACGGTTCGATGCGTGTCATGCAACGGAAGTCGATGGGACACTCGCGCCGGAAACACGGGCTGCACTCCACTTTGCGCCGGAGCACACGGTGGAAGTCGCCGAGCGGCGCGGTCAGAGCCGGCTCGGTCGACCCGAAGACGGCGACGGTCGGCACGCCGAGAAACGCGGCCAGGTGCATCGTCCCCGTGTCGTTGGTCAGCAGCGCGTCGCAGGCGGAAAGCTCGTCCATGAGCTCGTCGAGAGAGGTTTTCCCCGCGAGATTGCGCACCGGAAAATCGCACTTCGCGGCGATGGCTGCCGCGGCAGGCGCGTCTCCGGCCACGCCGAAAATGACCCACTGGCAAGCCTCCGACCTTTGCACCTCTTGCATCGCCGCGGCAAAGCGCTCCGCCGGCCAGCGTTTGGCCGGCCCGTATTCCGCACCCGGACAGACGCCGACGCGCGGCTTCGAGCCGGTTCGCGGCGCCCGGCGGCGAAACACCGGTCCTTCGGGCGGCACGGGCGCGCCGCAGAATTCGGCCAGGCGCAGAAACCGGTTCGCCTGATGTCCGCCTGATGCGGGGGCGAAGCGCGGCGTCTGGTGCAGGAGCCAACTGCGCCAACGGCCCGGGTAACCGACGATGCGCGGCACACCCAAGGCGCGCACCTCCAGCGCGGAGCGCGGGGAGTTGGGCAAAAGGATCGCCGCATCGAATGACGCGTCGACACGCCGCGCCAAGCCGCGCGGGCTTTCGCCGGGCCGGATGCCGATCACCTCGTCCACCGCGGCCACGCGCCGCCAAAGCGGGGCGATTTTTTCCGGGGCCAAAATGGTGATGCGCGCATCGGGGCGACCGGCCCTGCAGGCCTCGACCGCCGGGATGCCCATGACCGCGTCGCCCAGCCAGTTGCTGGAGCGGATGACCAAGCGGAACGGATCGAGTTTTTCCGCTTCCAAGCCGGGAGGGAAATGGTATCCGCGCTTCCATTTGCGCCCGAGGAAGCGGGGCCACGGGGTTTTCCAGCGGTTGTGCAGCCAAAACCAGTCCTTGGCCGAGGCGCTGATCTGCCGCTCGAGAACGCGATTGAGGTCGCCGGTCAGTTCCGCGACCGTCCGGCCCTGCGGCTCGATGGGCGGCTCGATGGTGCAGCGCCAACGCGCGGGACCGGTGGTGTGGATGGCCACGGAGATGAGCGGCGCGCCCGTGCGGTCGGACAAAATCGCGGCCAGCGGCGAGGTCGAGGCCAACTTGCCGAAAAGCGGGGTCCAGATACCGCCCTCACCGGCATGCTGGTCGATCAGCACGGCGAGAATGCCGCCGCCCTCGATGAGGTCGGCCGCGCCGACGTAGCCCTTTCTGCGGTCGAAGGTTTCCAACCCGAGGCGCCGCCGGTTCCGGTCGATGAGGCGGTTGAGGTATTTGTTCCTCTGGGACTGGAAGACGGTACCGACGCGGACATCGCGCACGCGGCCGATAAGCTGGGCGTAGAGTTCCCAGTTGCCGATGTGGTTGATGGCCATGACGACTCCCTTTTTGCGGTCGAGCGCCCCGCGCAGTTGGTCGAAGCCCACCATTTCGACGCGCGCCTGGACTTCCTCCTCGGGCATCCGGGCCAAGCGCGGGACGCTGAGAAGATTCGAGCCGAGGTTGCGGAAATGGTCCCGCACCAACCGGCGGATCAGGGCCTCGTCAGTTTCGGGACCGAGGGCGATGCGAAGATTCCGGCGTGCCAGTGCGCGGTATTGTGGCAAAATGGCCCAAGCCGCCAGCCCGAGCAGGCCGCCCAACCGGAAAACGAATCCGAGAGGCAGGCGTTCGAGCACGGCAACCAGACAAAGCACCACCAGATATAACGCGTAATCCATGGCCGAAACCTCCGAATCTATCGCCACATCCGCGCCGGCGGAAGGCTTTCGTCCCGTCCTGCCGGGGGGGACGGTCGGCTTGGTCGGCGGGGGGCAGCTGGGGCGTATGTTTGCCATGGCGGCGCGGCGGATGGGGTACCGGGTGCACACATTGGAACCGTCCCCGGACAGCCCCGCTGGGCAAATCAGCGATCTTGAGGTCACCGCGGCCTATGACGACTTGGAAAAACTCGGGGAGTTTGCGCGCGGAGTGGATGTCACGACCTTCGAATTCGAAAATATTTCCTCCGAGGCCCTCGAACAGGTGGCGCGGTGTTGTCCGGTCCGGCCGCGGCCCGAGGTCCTCCGCATTTGCCAGAACCGGGCCCGGGAAAAGGAGTTTCTCCAGCGCCACGGCTTCCCCGTGGCGGCCCACCGCCTGGTGGATTCCGCGGCCGGGGCCGCGGGGGGCGGCGCCCGCCGCGGCGGCCACCGGGTTTCCCTGCGTGCTGAAGACAGCCGACTTCGGCTACGACGGCAAAGGGCAGTCGAAACTCGCCAGCGCCGCGGATGCTTCCGAGGCCTGGACGATCCTCGGTGCGCCTCGCGCCGTGCTCGAGGAGTGGATCGACTTCCGTTGCGAGATTTCCGTGGTTTGCGCGCGGGACGCCAGCGGGCGGGTCGAATGTTTTCCGGCCGCGGAGAATCTCCACCGCGACCACATCCTGCGCCGCTCGGTTGTTCCGGCGCGCGTCGACCCGTCCATTGCGCGCGAGGCCGAGCTTCTGGCCGTGCGTATCGCGCGCGCCCTCGATGTGGTCGGCCTGCTCGCGGTGGAATTTTTCGTGCAGCGCGACGGCTCGCTGGTGGTCAACGAACTGGCCCCGCGCCCGCACAACTCCGGCCATTTCAGTTTCGATGCCTGCGCTACCAGCCAGTTCGAACAGCAGCTGCGCGCCGTGTGCGGTCTGCCGCTCGGGTCGCCGCGCCTGCTCACGCCGGTCGTCATGGTCAATTTGCTGGGCGACGCCTGGGACGACGGCGAACCCGACTGGGCCGCCCTCCTTTCCGATCCGGACGTCAAACTGCACCTCTACGGGAAAAGCGAGGTGCGCCGCGGCCGCAAAATGGGCCACTTCTGCGTGCTCAAGCAGACGGTGGAGGAGGCCGTGAAGGCCGCCGCAGAGGCGGAGGCGCGTCTGTTTGGGCGTGCAAACGCGGCACATCGAGCTTAATTGCCCCTATGATGGAACCGAAAGTTTACGTCGACCCCCACAGGAAACGCATTCTCTTCGCCGGCATCGCCACGGCCCTCGTGGTCCTGACCGCTATCGTGCTGGCCACGATGTCGCTCGACCGCACCATGAAAAGTTCCGGGGCTTTCACCGGGAAAATCATCGCCAAGGAATTCACCCCGGAGCCGGCGCGCGAGATCACGGTGGGCAAGGGCGGCCTGCGCGGCACCGACGTGGCCGGGGAATATCTCCTCAAAGTCGAAACCCCCGACAAGTCGCGCGTGTTCAATGTCTGGGTCGATCAGACCGTCTACGAAGCCCACCGGGTAGGGGACGACTATTACGTCATTCCCACACCCTGACCGGTCCAGTAATGAACGATTGGGACGGCTCCGCTGTCTCTTTTGATGGGCGCCGGCTGTCCGGCCGCAGCACCCGCCAAAACCCGTATCTTTATGAGTCGAACAACGCATGAACTGAACGAAGAGGTGCAGCGCAGCAGCCAGTGGGTGCAGCCGCTGTTTTCGGAAGTGGGAAAAGTGGTCGTGGGGCAAAAACCGCTCGTGGAGCGGTTGGTCATGGGCCTGCTCACCAACGGGCATGTCCTTCTCGAAGGCGTGCCGGGGCTGGCCAAAACGCTCACCGTCCGCACCCTGGCCTCCTGTTTGCATACCGGATTCCAGCGCTTGCAATTCACGCCCGATTTGTTGCCGGCCGACCTGATCGGCACGTTGATTTACAACCCGCGGGACGGCGAGTTCACCACCAAGCTCGGACCGATTTTCTCGAACCTCATCCTCGCCGATGAAATCAACCGGGCGCCGGCCAAAGTGCAGAGCGCGCTGCTCGAGGCCATGCAGGAGCGGCAGGTCACCATCGGCGACAAGACCTACAAATTGCCGGACCCCTTCCTCGTGCTGGCCACCCAGAATCCGCTGGAACAGGAGGGAACTTACCAGCTTCCCGAGGCGCAACTCGACCGCTTCATGTTCAAGGTGAATGTCGGCTACCCCACGCGCACCGAGGAACGTTCCATCCTCGATGCCATGTCGACTTCCGCGCCCCGGCTCGAGGTCAACGCGCTGGTCAACGCGGACGACATCATCGCCTCGCGCCGACTGGTCAACGAAATCTATGTCGACGACCGTGTGAAGGACTACATCGTCGATCTCGTCTGGGCCAGCCGCGAGCCGCAGTCGCACGGCCTCAACCTCGACGGGATGATCCGTTACGGCGCGTCGCCGCGCGCGACCATTTATCTCACCCTTGCGGCCAAGGCCCACGCGTTCCTCAACGGCCGTGGCTACGTCACGCCGCAGGATGTGAAATCCGTCGGTCCCGACGTGCTCCGCCACCGCATTGCGGTCAGCTACGAGGCCGAGGCCGAGGAAATGACCAGCGAGCAGATCATCGAGCGCATCTTCGCGGGGTTGCCGGTGCCGTGAGAGAGAGTCTTAAGTTTTAAGAACTTAAGTTTAAAGGGCTGTCTCTGCGGAACAATGCGTCCGCTCGCAATACTTACAAACTTACAAACTTAAAACTTTGGCACCATGAAAGACACCAGCGAAATTCTCAAAAAGATCCGCCGCCTCGAGCTGCGCACGCGGCGCTTGGTGGACTCGATGTTCGCCGGTTCTTATCACAGCGTCTTCAAAGGCCGCGGGATGAACTTCGAGGAGGTGAGGGAATACAACCCCGGCGACGAGATCCGTTCGATCGACTGGAACGTCACTGCGCGGATGAATGCGCCCTTCGTGAAAAAGTTCACCGAGGAGCGCGAATTGACCGTGATGCTCGTGGTGGATGTGAGCGCTTCCGGCGATTTCGGCAGCGTCGAGTCGAGCAAGCGCGAGTTGGCCGCCGAGGTGGCGTCGATCCTCGCCTTCAGCGCGATCCAGAACAACGACAAGGTCGGCTTGCTCCTTTTTACCGACGAGGTCGAACTTTTCATCCGGCCGAAAAAAGGGCGGCTGCACACCCTGCGCCTCATCCGGGAGATGCTTTACTTCAAGCCGCGCCACCGCGGCACCAACATCACCGCGGCGCTCGAATATCTGAACAAAGTCGTCACCCGTCGTGCGGTGGTCTTCCTCATTTCCGATTTCATGGACGAGGCCTACACACGCCCGCTCGCCGTTACCGCCCGCCGTCACGATCTGGTGGCCATTCCGGTGGTTGATCCCGGCGAGGAAGACCTGCCCGATGTCGGTATCGTCACCTTGGAGGACCCCGAGACCGGCGAGCAGATCGATCTCAACACCTCGAGCCGCGCCCTGCGCGGGGCCTACCTCGCGCTGGAAGACAAGCGGAAAAAGTCCATCGAGCAGGAGTTCCACAAGCTCGGTATCGACATGATTCCCCTGCGCACCAACGAGGATTATCTCCATGTCCTGCGCGCCTTTTTCGATCGCCGCGAACAGCGGCAGCTCAGCGCCTGATCCCATGCCTCCGACCGACGCCGCCAACGCCCCGCAGGATTTGCTGCCCCACGAGATCGCGGGTCCGGTGGATTATTTGCCGTATCCTTTGCCGGTGCTGATCGGGTCCGGAGCGGTCGTGGTCCTTCTCCTCGGCTTGCTCGTCTGGGCTCTCGTCGTCTGGTGGCGCCGCCGCCGCCGCCGTCCGCTTACCGCGACCGCAAGGGCTTTGGCCGCGTTGTCGGCGGCGCGCTCCGCGGCGCAGCAGACCGCCCCCTATCTTTTCAGCATCGAAGTCTGCGATGTCTTGCGCAACTTCCTTGCCGCCGAGCACAGGTTGCCCGCCGCCACGCAGACATCTTACGAGTTTTTGCAGACCGCGCGGCAGAGCCAAGTTTTCGACGAGGAACGCCTCGGGCACCTGACGCGCTTTTTGGACAAAGCCGACGCGATCAAATTCGCCCGCGCGGCCGCCACCGCGGCCGACAATCTCGAACTCGTCGCGGTGGCCGAGGATCTGGTGAAAGGAAAAACCGATGCCGTCGCTCCCTGATTTCTCCGGCATCAGCTTCGCCCAGCCGAAATTTCTTTGGCTGCTCCTGCTGATCCCCCTGCTGGCGTGGCTCAAAGGCAAACTGGGCGGCACGCCGGGCATACTCTTTTCCACGACCAAGACGATCTCGCAAATCGGCGCTCGCCGGCGCTCGAAGGCGGGGGATTTTCTCACCGGGTTGCTCTACCTCGCCCTGATTTGCCTCGTTCTGGCCATGGCGCGTCCGCAACTCGGCAAGACGATCACGCGCACGCAGGCCAGCGGAGTCGATATCATGCTGGTCATCGACGTGTCGCGTTCGATGCTGGCCGAGGATTTTTCCATCGGTATGCAGCGGGCCAATCGTCTCGAAGCCGTGAAGCGTGTCACCGAGGAGTTCATCCAAAAGCGGCCCAACGACCGCATGGGGATCGTGGCCTTCGCGGGGCGCCCTTATCTGGTCAGCCCGCTCACCCTCGACCACGACTGGCTCTTGCAGAATCTGGAGCGCACGAAAATCGGGTTGGTCGAGGACGGCACCGCCATCGGATCCGCGCTGGCTTCCGCGGCAAACCGCCTCAAAGACAAGGAGGCGAAGTCGAAAATCGTCGTCTTGCTCACCGACGGGGAAAACAACGCGGGGCGGATCACTCCCTCCACCGCGGCCGAAGCGGCCCAAGCGCTCGGCATCAAGGTTTACACCATCGGTTCGGGCAGTCGCGGCATCGCGCCCTATCCGGTTGTCGGCCCGCAGGGGCAGATCCTCGGCTACCAGCAAATGCAGGTGGAATTCGACGAAAAGACCCTGCGGGACATCGCCGCGATGACCGGCGGGGAATACTTCCGCGCCACCGACACCAGTTCGTTGGAACAAATTTTTCAAGCCATCGACCAGCTGGAGAAATCGCAGGTCGAGGTACAGCGTGTCGCGCAATACCGCGACCTCTTCCCCTGGTTCGTCCTCGCCGGCACCGTGTTGCTCGCGGCGGAAACCCTGCTCGGACAAACTCTATGGAGACGGCTGCCCTGAGTTTCGAACGCACTTGGGTGCTCCACGCGCTGTGGTTGTTGCCGCTGGTCGTCACTCTCTACTGGTGGGCCGAGCAACGTCGCCATGCGGCCATCGGCCGCATTGTCGCCCCGAAGTTGCGGGCCCTGCTCGCGGGCAATGCCAGTCCGCTTCGCCGCTGGTTCCGCTCGGCTTGCGTGGTGGGAGCGCTGGGACTCCTGGTCGTGGCTCTGGCCGGTCCCCGGCTGGGATATGACACACTGGAAGTTCCCCACCGTGGCCGCGATGTCATCCTCGCGGTCGATGTTTCGCGGTCCATGCTGGCCCAGGATATTGCTCCTTCACGTCTCGATCGCGCCAAATTGTTCGCCGAAGATCTGGTCGGTGAGCTCGGCGGTGACCGCATTGGTCTTGTCGCATTCGCCGGCTCGGCTTTCCTGCAGGCGCCGCTCACCCTCGATCACGGAGCCGTGCTGGCCGCGCTCGACGAACTCGACACCAGCGTGATCCCCAGAGGTGGAAGCGACTTGGCTGCGGCCATCGCCACGGCCGATGACGCGTTCGGCAAGGCCGAGGGTTTCTCGCGTGCTGTTGTCATAGTGTCCGACGGCGAGGAACTGGATGCGGACGGGGTGGCCGCGGCGCAGCGGGCCGCGGGGCAGGGGGTGCGGATTTTCACCGTGGGTCTCGGGTCGGCCGAAGGGGCGGAAATTCCCGATGGGGCCGGGGAATTCATCCGCGATCCGGACACGGGTCAAATCGTCAACTCGAAGCTCGACGAAGCGCGGATGAAGGAAATTGCCGAGGCGACCGGCGGCTTTTACACCCGGTTGGACGACGACGCGGCGAACCGCATCGCGACCGAGGGCATCGGCCAAATGCAGGAGGCCGACATCGCCGCCAACACTTCCCGTCGTCCTATCGAGCGCTACCAATGGCCGCTGGGCGCGGCCATCGGCCTGCTCGTCCTCCAAGCGCTGGTCGGCGAACGCCGTCGGCGCCCTGTGGCCGCTTTGCTGGCAGCGCTGGCGGTCTCGATCACCGGCGCGGAAGCCGCTCCCGCCGGCCTCGAGGCCTACCGGCAAGGCAACTACGAGCAGGCGCGTGAAGCTTTCGAGAATCGCCTGCGCATGGAACCCGACTCACCCGAACTGCAACTCAATGCGGGAACTGCCGCCTACCGAACGAAGGACTACGCCAAGGCGTCGGAATATTTTTCCCGTGCGGCGCTGGCCGACGACCCGGAAATCCGCTCGGCGGCCGAGTACAATTTCGCGAACACGCTCTTCCGGCAGGGCGAAGGGCAGCAAGACAAGGAAAAGAAGGTCACTGATTGGAAGGAAGCCATCGCCAAATACGACGCGGCGCTGAACACGCGCCCGGATTACCGGGAAGCTGAAGAGAACAAAGCGCGCGTCGAGCAACTGCTCGAGGAACTCGAGAAGGAACAAGAGCAGGAACAGCAGGAAAAAGATCAGCAGCAAAATCAGGACCAAAACCAGCAGCAGGATCAGCAGCAGGAACAAGACCAGCAGCAGGACCAGCAAAAACAAGACGATCAGCAGCAGCAGGACCAGAACCAACAGCAACAGCAGCAGGGCGATGGCCAGCAAGACCAGCAGGAGGAACAGAACAAACGGGACCAATCAGCTTCCGGCGGCGGATCCGATCGGGAGCAAAAAGATCAGCAGGAGCAAAACGAGCAGCAAAATTCCGGGAGCGGAGACCGGCAGGGAGAACCAAAGAAAGAAGACCAGCAGGACCAAGGCGACAAAAAGGAAGATGAACAACAGGACGGCCAGCAAGGCGAGGAGCAGAAACAGGATCAGCCGAAGGACGAGGCAAAGTCCGGGGACGAGCCGCGCGACGACAAGAAAAACGAGGGCCGCCAAGGCGAGCAGAAGCAGCAACAATCTTCAACGTCCGGCGAGAGCCGCCCGCCATCCGGTCAATCGGGTGATGAGCGCGGTCCCGTACCCCAGCAGCCGCAGGATAAAAAGGAAGGCGAGTTGCGCGGAGCCGGACAGCCTCCAGCAGACCAGGAAGGTGATCAGGAGGCCGGTCTCCCCGCCTTGGCTGAGGAAGAGAAAGATGGCCAAATGAGCGAGACGCAGGCGCGTGCGTTGCTGCGAGCCATGCAGAGCGAGGAGGGCAAGGTGGATCTTCTCGAACGTCAAATCTTCCAGGATGTCTCAAAGGACTGGTAGCATGATCCAAGCAATGAATCTTCGCTGTCTCTGGCTGGCTTTGGCCGCCGTCACCCTCTCCGGCGCGGTCGCCCGGGCGGAAGTGGTTACCGTGCTCAGCCGCAACGAGACTCAAGTCGGGCAACCGGTCATGCTGGTTTACCGCTTCATCGACACGGAGCAACCCGCGGATATGCCGCAGCCCGAGATCATGGTCGATGGTCTGCAGATCCGCTTCCAGGGTGCTTCGCGGCAGAATAATTTTTCCTTCAGCTTCGGCGGAGGCGGCGCGCAGAACCGGTCCGAGTCGGTCATCGAGTTCACCTACCTGGTCATCCCGCAGCGGCCCGGTGACTTCACCATTCCCGGGTTCGAGGTCCGCGTGGGCAACCGGACGATCCGCACCAAAGGCGCCAACCTGAAGGTCTTCGGCGCCCGTGGTTATGCCTCGCCCCCGCCGGCTGCTCGCGCCGTGCCGCAGACCATTCTGCCCCCGGGACCAGGGCAGTCGCTCCCGCCTCCACAACCTTCCAATCCTCCGGACGGGCGGGAGGGCGAGGCATATTTCGGCGAGATCCTCATGAGTTCCAAGCCCGTCTACGTGGGCGAAGTCGTGCCCGTGGACATCCGCTTTTATTTTCGCGGCGACGTCCCGATCAGCGATCTGCAGCAACCGGTGTTCGCAGGAGACGGTTTCACGGCGGTGCCGCTCGGCGAACCCCAACAAGACGAGCAAGTGATGGGCAATGTGCCTTACCGTGTCTTCACTTTCCGCAGCGCGGTCACCGCGGTCAAAAGCGGAGAGATCGAAATTCCCCCCGTGACCATGGCGGGTCGCGTCCTTGTCTCGGCGGTGCCGCCTGGATTCGATGCCTTCTTCGACCAGTTCTTCCGCAATTTCCCCGGGGTCGGGAGGCCGGAGCAGGTTGAGGTGAGCACACGTGGTCGCACTTTGAAGGTTCTGCCTCTGCCCAGAGAGGGCCGGCCCGCGGATTTCAGCGGTGCCGTGGGGCAATTTTCGCTGGAGGCCTCGGCCGAACCGAGGTCGGCCGGTCCCGGCGAACCGGTCACGCTGAGCCTGCAGGTATCCGGCCGCGGAAACTTCGACACCATGTCTCCCCCGACGCTGACCGAAACAGACGGTTGGCGCACCTACGCCCCGAAGGAAAAATTCCAGCCCGACGACACCGTCGGATCGGCCGGAACGAAAACTTTCGAGTTCAAGATTGTCGCGCGCAGCAACCAGACCGCGACACCGGGTGCGGAGTTCTCTTACTTCGATCCGCGCAAGAAGGAATACGTGACGCTCCGGGCGGCGCCGCAGCCGGTCGATGCCGCGGGACGCGAAACGGAAGAGGCCGGGGAAAACTCGTCCACCGCGGTTGCTTCCCCCGCCTCGACCGACGCCGGGAGTCCGCATTCGCATACGCCTTCCGCTGACATTGCCGCGCCGGCTGCCGCCCTTGCCAAGATCAACGGCAGCAGTTTTACCCCGAGCCTGAGTGCACCTTGGTTCCGCTGGGCCAATGCGGTGATGTTGGCGCTCGCGATCTTCGTTCTGCCCCTCATCCTCTGGAGGCGCCGGTTTCGCGCCAAGCGGGCCCGCGTCTCCGAGTTGGAACGGGTCCTCCGGCAAGCCAAGTCGGCTTTGCAAAAGTCCTCCGATCGCACCGAGTTCTACAACGCGGCCGCCCATCTCGTGCAGACCCGGCTGGAGTTGCTCAACGGCAGTGCAAACCCAGTGTCCGATGCGGCAGCGGCGCTCCAGCAGCAGGTGGCTGATCCGCTCGAGCGGCGCGCATTGCAATCCGTGCTGGCCCGTCGCGACGAAGTCAAATACGGCGGCGGACCCGGCGGGGCCCTGGACGACGACGAGCGTCGCCGCGTCGTCGCTCTGCTGGAAAAATTTGCCGACGCCGAATGAACACCATGATCCGTATCTTTACTCTCCTTTGGTTCGCCTGCGCCCCGCTTTTCGCGCAGGCCCCTGATAGCGCGCCGCTTTTCGACGAGGCCAACCGGCTCTACGCGGAAGAGGATTACGAAGCCGCGCGCAACGCGTACGAAAAAATCGTCAAATCAGGCACGCAGAATCCGGCCGTCTTCCTCAATCTGGGTCACGCCGAATACCGTCTCGGTCGCCCCGCCCTGGCCGCCATCAACTACCGGCGCGCGCTGGCGCTCGATCCCGGTGACAATGCCGCGCGCAGCAGCCTCGAACACGTGCAGCGCGAGCTCGGCCAACCCGCCCCGGGCGTCGGCTTCGCCGATCTCGCCGGACAATACGTTTCCTTCGACCTTCTCGTGCTGCTCGGCAGCGTGCTTTGCTGGTCTGGATTGTTGCTCGTCGTGTTCGCCGTCTATTCACGGCAGCGGCGCAACGGGCTTTTGTTGCTGGGTGTTTTTGCCGCCGTGCTCGGCGCAACAGCCGTGGCCATTTCGTGGGCCGGCGATTCGCGCATCGCCCTGGCCCAGACTTCCATCCTGACGGGCGACGCGGTGGCGCGCAGCGCTCCCGCGGAGAACGGGCAAAAGCTCAGCGACCTGAAGAAAGGTGCGGCAGTGCGCGTGCTCGCTTCGCGCGACGACTGGTCGCTCGTCCGTCTGCCGGTCGGGGTCGATGGTTGGGTGCCATCGGCCAGCCTGGAGGCCGTCTTCCCGCAAATGCCGCGCTGAGCGGCGGACGTATGCGCGTCGGAAGACGCGGTCGGTCGTCAACCGGAAGAGTTCGCCCGGAGATTATGCGCGGCTGGGGATGGTGGAAACCGCGCCGTTGTGTTCCGAGCCGACGAAGAGCTCTCGTCGGGCGGAGGGGTCCAAGTTACTTTCTTGTGCATGTGGTCTCCCGGGCTCTGGCGCACTTGCGAGTTTGGAATCCGGTCCTCGTGTGGGAAAGGAGCTGTCGCGGCTCTTGCCCTCGGCTTTGGCGGTCCGGTTGCTTGGTCCGCGGAAATATCTCCCGGCTGGCGGGAAGAGGTGGCCACGTTGCGCGCCGGATCCTTCCCTCCGCCGCCGGTCGGGGTGACGACGCGGTATGTTTTCGGTTGGAGCGGGATCGTGGCAGCCGAAGCGCGGACGACGTTGCGCCGCGGGGCGAACGGGGTCTGGACCGGCACGGTGACGGGAGGTACGAAGGGTTGGGCGAGGACGCTCTACAGGCTCGACGCGGATTACCGCACGGAGGTTTCGGAAAAAGATTGGCGGACGTTGGTCATGCACCAGACGGAAACCTACCGCACCTATCGTGCGAGCGAAAAAGCGGAGTTTCTGCCGGGCGGCGTGCGTTCCTGGCGCGAGAGCACAAAGTCCGGCGCGAAAAAACCGAAATGGAGGAACTTCTACGTCGAGGGTATCCGCGACATCGCCGGAGCCCTCTTTCTCGCGCGGAGCCAACCGCTGCGCAATGGCGATGTCATCCGACTCGCCGTTTTCCCCGGCGAGTGGATGTATCTGGTCACCGCGCGCGTCGAAAAACGCGAAAAAATCCCGTGGCGGGGAGAGCAACGCGCCGCCATCCGGGCCTCGCTCGGGATCGAATCGATCGAGAAAGATTATTCGCTCAAGCCGCACAAAAAATTCCAACGCGGCACCGTATGGGTGAGCGACGACGAATTGCGTCTGCCCTTGCGCGTCGAGGTGAAGGTTTTCATCGGCCATGTCTTCGCCGAATTGGCCGGAGTCCGGCTGGAATAGGCGAACCGCGCGGCTGGGAAGGCGGTCAGACCAGAAAGAGCCACGCCACGATGGCCAGAAGGGGCGCAAGGATCGGAAGGCTATAGCGGAGCACGTAGCCGAAAAACGACGGGGTCTGGACCTTGGCGTGTTGCGCGATGGATTTGACCATGAAGTTCGGCCCGTTGCCGATGTAGGTGGCCGCCCCGAAGAAAACGGCGCCGAGCGAAATGGCGGCCAAGGTGGTGGCGTGTTCCGCGGCAAAGAGGGCCACGTCCGCGCCGCTTTTCAGGCTCAAGCCCTGCTGGCCGAGCGCCGCGGCGAGGAAGGTCAGGTAAGTCGGCGCGTTGTCCAGGCAGGAGGAAAGGAGACCGGTGACGGTGTAGAAAGCAGCCGGGGTGGAGATACCGAGATGGTCCGCGTGGATTTGCAGGTAATCGAGCGCGGGCACCATGGTTCCGAAGATGCCGAAAAACAGCCACGCCACCTCTTTGATGGGATGGAAACTGAAATGGTTCGCTTCGTGCACCGGTTTGGGCGTGAAGTGCCACGAGGCGGCGGCCGCGAGGCCCATGAGCAGTTCGCGCCACGGGGAGGGGAAGAAAACCGCGGCGAGGATGATGCCGATGAAGGCGAAGTTGCGTTTGCCGTCGACGCTGAATTTCTCGTAGCCGGTCTCCAACTCGCGCACCACCTCGGGGGCGCGCGCGAAGTTGATGCGGTCGAATGCGTAAAAAATCACGAGCAAGGCGCCCAGAAGAAAAGCCCACGCGGGCCAGAGTTCCGCGACCGACCAGAAAAACGGCACGCCGCGCAGGTACCCGAGGAAGAGCGGCGGGTCCCCGATCGGGGTGAGCGCTCCCCCGGTGTTGCTCACGATGAAAATGAAGAAAACGACGTGGAAGGCGGTGATGCGGTATTTGTTCATGCGGATCCACGGGCGGATCATGAGCATGGATGCGCCGGTCGTGCCGATGAAGTTGGCCAGCACCGCGCCCGTCGCGAGATAGACCGTGTTGCGCAACGGGGTGGACTCGCCGCGCACGCGGATGTGAATGCCGCCGGCCACGATGAAGAGGGAGCCGATGAGCGCGATGAAGCTGACGTATTCGTGCGCCACTTCGAGCATGTGCGGTCCGTCATGGAGGAAAAGGACGTAGTAGCCCGCGGTGAAGAGTCCGAGCGCCGCGGCAACCTTGGCATAGTGTTGCTCCCACCAGTGCGCGTGGATGAACGGCATCAGCGCGATGGCCAGCAGCATGAGGACGAACGGGACGATCATCCACGGGTTGGGGGCGTGCGCGGCGCTGGCGAGCAAAAGTCCGGGGGCGGCCACGCAGCGGTTGTCGCTGAATGCCGCCGCCAAGCAAGAGGAATTGTGGGTGGAGTGTCCGGTGCTCCTTGACTTGGCACGGAAGTTGCCTGCCAAATCCTGTTTTACCCGCCTCTCGGGAAACCGGACTCATGCCCGCACTTGTTGTCAGTTCCATCGCCGCCGTCTTTGCCGCCGCCTTTCTGGCGCCGTGGCTTCATCGGCGCACGGGCGACCGTTGCGGGCTGCTCCTCAGCCTGGTCCCGCTGGCCGCCACCGCGGCTTATGCGTCGATGGTCCCCTGTGTCGCCGCGGGCGGGTCGGTGGTGTGGCGGCACGCTTGGGCGCCTGCTTTGGGGATCGGCCTGGATTTTCGCGTCGACGGGCTCAGCCTGCTCTTTCTGCTGCTCATCAGCATGATCGGGGCCTATGTGACGTGGTACGCCGCGGGCTACCTCGCGGGCAAGAAGGACCTCGGCAAGTTCTACCTTTACCTGTTCGGTTTCATGGGCTCGATGCTCGGCGTGGTCAGCGCCGACCACCTGGTCCTCCTCTTCATTTTCTGGGAGCTGACCAGTATTTCGTCCTACCTCCTCATTGGCTACTACCACAACGAAGCCAAGTCGCGCGCCGCGGCTTTGCAGGCGCTCCTGGTCACGGGAGCGGGGGGGCTGTGCTTGCTGGCGGGCCTTATTCTGCTGGGGCGCGCGGCCGGAACCTTCCGCATTTCCGAGTTGCTCGCCATGGAACCCGGTGTGCTGGTGGCGCAACCCGGCTTTTCCACGATTCTCGTGCTGATCCTGCTGGGTGCCTTCACCAAGTCCGCCCAATTTCCGTTCCATTTCTGGTTGCCCAACGCGATGGAGGCGCCCGCGCCGGTCAGTGCGTATTTGCATTCCGCCACGATGGTGAAGGCCGGGGTTTTTCTCCTCGCGCGCTTGTTCCCGCTTTTGTCGGTCAGCCCCCTCTGGCTGCCGATCGTCGCGCCGGTCGGGGCGATGACGATGATGACCGGCGTGTTCCTCGCCCTCGGCCAGAACGATCTCAAAAAAATCCTCGCTTACACCACGGTGGCCGTGCTCGGCGCGCTGACCATGCTGCTCGGGATCGGCACCGAATTGGCGGTCAAAGCCGCGTTGGCCTACCTGCTGGCCCACGCCCTTTACAAGGCGGCGCTCTTCATGACCTCCGGCGCGGTGGACCACGAAACCGGCACGCGGGACCCGGATCACCTCGGCGGGTTGCGCCGTGCGATGCCCTTCACCGCGGCGGCGGCCTTGCTCGGCGCTTTCTCCATGGCCGGGGTGCCTTTCTTTTTCGGTTTCGTGAGCAAGGAATACGCCTACAAGGCCCTCCTTGATGCCGAAGGGCCGGGTCTCCTGTGGGAAACACTCGGGGTGGCGGCGAGCGTTGTCATGGTCGCGCTTGCCTTGACCGCGGGTATCAAGCCCTTCTGGGGGCGCCTGCCATCCACGCCGAAGCCGCCGCATGAAGCGCCTTGGACCATGTGGTTGGGGCCGCTTTTTCTGGGTCTCGGCAGCATCAAATTCGGAATGTTCCCGGGGTTGGCCGCGGCCTTTGTCGTCGGTCCGGCTACCGCGGCCGTGCTCGGTAATCCGGACTATGTGGCCGAATTGAAATTGTGGCACGGTTGGACGGTGCCGCTCGGGCTCAGCGTCCTGACGGTGGCGGCGGGCGTCGGTCTTTATTTTGTCGCTCCGGTTGCGCGCCGGGCGAGGGGGTTCTACGAGGCGCTCGGGAAAATCGGTCCGGAGCGTGTTTACGACTTGCTGCTCGAGGGCACGCTAGCTTTCGCGCGTTGGCAAACGCGCGTCCTGCAGAACGGCAACCTGCGCAGCTATATTCTGACGGTCACCCTCTTCACCGTCGCGCTGATTGTCTGGCTCCTGCCGGGAGAATTCCCCGTGCCGGATTTCTCCGAGATGGTTCGTCCGCATGTGCTGACCGTGACCGTTTGCCTGCTGATTATCGCCGGCGCGCTTTTCGCCTGCTTCAGCCAATCCCGTTTCAACGCCATCCTTGCTCTCGGCGTGGTCGGGTTGGGCGTGGCCATGATTTATTTCATGTTCAGCGCGCCCGACCTGGCCATGACACAAGTGCTGGTCGAAACGCTGACACTCGTGCTCTTTGTCTTGGCGTTTTACCGCCTGCCGATTTTCAAAAATTACTCGCGCCGAGCAACCAAGTTGCGCGATGCCCTGGTCGCCGGCGCCATCGGCACGGTCATGGCTACCGTGCTCCTGCTGGAAATGGGCACGCGTCGCCCGGAGGTGCCGGTTTCGGTTTACATGGGCGAAAACAGCCTCGGCCTGGCCAACGGCCGCAACGTGGTCAACGTCATCCTCGTCGACTTCCGCGCCTTGGACACGCTCGGTGAGATTTCCGTGCTGGGTATCGCCGCGCTCGGCGTCTGGGCCATGCTGCGGTTGCGTCCGCGCCGCGGCGGAAAGGAGGAGCGGTGAACAGCATCATCCTCGCCACGGTCAGCCGGTTGCTCACCGGCTTGCTCCTCGTGTTCTCGGTTTTTCTGCTTTTGCGCGGGCACAACCTGCCCGGCGGGGGATTTGCCGGGGGTCTTGTTGCCGCCAGCGCTTTCGTGCTGCACGCGCTGGCCACCGACTTTGCGTCCGCGCGTCGCCTGCTCGGTTTCGACCCTCGCACCATCATGGGTCTCGGTCTCGCCGTGGCCATAGCGAGCGGCTTGTTGGCTTTCTTCAAAAACAAGCCCTTCCTCACCGGCCTGTGGGACCAAACGCCCGTGCCGCTCTTGGGCAAGCTCGGCACACCGCTCCTCTTCGATACCGGTGTTTATCTTCTCGTGCTCGGGATGACGTGCCTGGTCGTTTTCACTTTGGGGGAGGACGACTGACATGGAATTCCTCCTCGCCGTCACCATCGGCGTCCTCTACGCCGCGTCTTTCTACCTGATCCTGCGTCGCTCCGTGGTGCGGGTCATGCTCGGCATCGCTTTGCTCAGCCAGGCCGTCAACCTGCTTATCTTCACCGCCGGCGGCCTGCGCGAGGGCGTGTCGGCCTTCATCGGTCCCGGCGAAACCGAACTCGCCGCCAACAGCGTCGATCCCCTCCCGCAGGCTCTCGTGTTGACCGCCATTGTCATCAGCTTCGGCGTCCTTGCCTTCACCCTGGCCATGGTCCACCGCGCCGACCAGAGCACGGGCACGGATGACATCAACGAGCTCAAGAGCACCGACACCTGATGGATCCCGTCACGCTTTCCATTCTGGTTCCCCTGGTCACCGCGGTGCTCTGCGTTCTCGGGTGGCGTTCCTCCGGCCTGCAGCGCTTCGTCGGCGTGGCCGGCATGGCGGTGCTGCTCGGCGTGGCGCTGTGGCTGACCGCGTCCACCGCCGACGGGGAAATTCTCGTGGTGCGTTTCGGCGACTGGCCGGCGCCTTTCGGCATCGTGCTGGTGGGGGACCTGACGGCGGCCATCATGGTGTTGGTCTCGGCCATCATCGGCTTGGCGGTGGCGGTCTATTCGCTGGCCGACATCGATACGGAGCGCACGCGCTACGGCTATTATGCCTTTCTCCATTTCATGATGCTCGGTGTGTGCGGCGCTTTTCTCACCGGCGACATGTTCAATCTCTTCGTCTGGTTCGAGGTCATGCTGATCAGTTCGTTCGTCCTCATGAGCCTGGGCGGCGAGCGTCCGCAGATGGAAGGGGCTGTCAAATACGTGGTCCTCAACCTCATTTCCTCCAGCTTCTTCCTCGCGGCCTGCGGGATCCTTTACGGCCAGACGGGCACGCTGAACATGGCCGACCTTGCGGTGCGGGTGCGCGAATACATGCAACCCGACTTGCTGACCCTCACGGCCATGCTCTTCCTTGTGGCCTTCGGTCTGAAGGCGGCGGTGTTCCCGCTCTTCTTCTGGTTGCCCGCCTCCTATCACACGCCGCCGGTTGCGGTGTCGGCGGTCTTCGCCGGCTTGCTGACCAAAGTCGGCGTCTACGCACTGGTCCGCGTCTTCACCCTCATCTTCACCGCGGACCTTGTGTTCACCCACGGTCTGCTCCTGGCCATCGCGGGCCTGACCATGGTGACCGGCGTGCTCGGTGCGGTGGTGCAATTCGACTTCCGTCGTCTGCTCAGTTTCCACATCGTCAGCCAGATCGGCTACATGGTGCTCGGCCTCGCGCTTTTCACCCCGCTGGCTCTGGCCGGCACGGTCTTTTACCTCTTCCATCACATTGTGGTGAAAGCGAACCTCTTCCTTGCCAGCGGCGTGGCCCACCGCTACTCGGGATCCTTCGACTTGAAAAAGCTCGGCGGTTTCTACGCCGCCACGCCGTTTTTCGCGCTTCTCTTTTTCATCCCCGCCATGTCGCTCGGCGGCATCCCGCCGCTCTCCGGATTCTTCGCCAAGTTCGCCATCGTCAAAGCCGGGTTGTCGGGCGACACCATGTTCGGCGGGTGGGCCGCGGTGTTGGCCACGGTGGCTTTGGCCGTCGGGCTGCTCACTTTGTTCTCCATGACGAAGATCTGGGCCGAGGCATTCTGGAAGCGCGCGCCCGGGGATCACGCCCCGCATCCGGACCGCGTGCCGTGGCGCGATCGTGTTCTTCTGCTCGGGCCCATCGCTGCGCTGGCTCTGCTCACTCTGGCCCTCGGATTTTTCCCCGGGTTTTTCTTCTCCTTCGCCGAGCGTGCCGCCGCGCAACTGCTCGACCCGCAGGGTTATATCCACGCCGTGCTCGCTCCCTGACCATGTATCCCGCGATCAATATCCTTCTCGCCCTCGTGTGGTCCGGCCTGCTCGGGGGGATCAACCTGGAAAACATCGCTTCCGGTTTTCTCGTCAGTTATCTCGTCCTTTATTTCGTGACCCGCGGCCTGCGCGGGCACGAGCGCTATTTCGGCCGTGTTCCGCGGTTGGCCAAGTTTGTCGTCTACTACCTCTGGGAATTGCTCAAATCGAATGCCATCATCGCCTATGATGTGCTCACCCCCACGCACCACATGAAGCCCGGGGTCATCGGCATTCCTCTCGAGGCCAGGACCGACCTCGAAATCACCGTGCTGGCCAACCTTATCACCATGACGCCGGGCACGTTGAGCCTCGACGTCTCGCCCGACCGCAAGACGCTCTACGTGCACGCGATGTATATCAACGACCCGGAAGACCTGCGCACCGACATCAAAGAAAACCTCGAGCGCCGGGTGCTCGAATTGCTGCGCTGAAGCCATGGAAATGACGCCGCTGCTTGTCAATGTTGCGTGGATCGCCGGTGCCGTGCTGGCCGCGGGCATGTTGCTGTCCTTTGTCCGCCTCGTTCAGGGCCCCACGCTGGCCGACCGCGTGGTGGCGGCCGACGCGCTGGCCACCATGGCGATCGGGGCGCTTGTGATCATCGCGGTCATCACCGGCCAGGGGCTGCTCCTCGACATCGCGTTGGCCATCGCGCTGGTGGTCTTTCTCGGCACGATCGCCATGGCCATGACCATCGAAAGGGGGATCTTCAAATGATCTTCGCTGTCGCCGCGCTTCTCCTGCTCGGGTCTTTCCTGATGTTCCTCACCGGTCTCGGTCTTTACCGCATGCCCGATATTTTCACGCGCATGCACGCCGCGACAAAAGGCGCGTCCCTCGGTATCGCCCTCCTCCTGTTGGCTGCCGCCTTCGTCTTCCGCGATGCCATGGTGGTGACGAAGGCGTTGGTTACCATCGCGTTCGTCTTTCTCACCGCCCCGGTGGCGGCGCATTTGCTCGCGCGTGCGGCTTATGCGCGGCGCACGTCGCTGTGGGAACATTCGGTCGTCGATGAAGGGCGCGATCACATCGCGGTCGATGACCGCGCGCCCGGGGAACAGGAAGAACGCGGGCCGGCTGCCCCGTAGGACCCGGCGCCCCGAACCCGGAAGAAGCAACGGGGTGACATTTGGGTTCCGACGACTGTCAGCGGCCGCTACAAATCTCCGGAGATGAAAGCCCCCTTTGGCCCGAAGCCGGAAGCCGCCCTGCTGGTTTTGGCGCACGGGTCCAGTGTCAACTGTACCTCGAGCTTGCCCACGCGTGAACTGACCCGGAGGCTGCGCGAGTCGGGGCTTTTCGGCGAGGTGGCCTGCGGGTTTTGGAAGGAAAAGCCAGGATTGCGCGAGGCCCTCGATTCGTTGACCAAGAGTGAAGTGTTCATCGTGCCCAACTTCACGGTGGAGGGTTACTTCGTGCGCAACGTGATCCCCAAGGAGCTTGGTCTTTCCGGACCGGTGACGCGGCGGGAGAACGGACAGGTCTTGCGGCTTTGTCTTCCGGTGGGCGGCCATCCCCGCATGACCGAAGTTCTGCTCCATCGCGCGCGCGAAGTGGCGCCGGGCGTGGAACCGGCGGAAGCCGCCCTGCTGGTGCTCGGCCACGGCACGCCGCTCGACACGCGCAGTTCGGAGGCGGTGGAAGCGCAGGTCGAGGCGATCCGCGCCAGGGGGATTTTCGCCGAGGTGCACGGGGCATTCATGGAAACGCCGCCAAAGATCGCGGACTGGCGGGAGATCACGGGATGCCGTGACGTGATTGCCGTGCCGTTTTTCATCGCGGACGGCTTGCACAGCGACGAGGACATTCCGGAATTGCTCGGCATCCCGGGGGGCGGCGGGGCGGAGGAACGCGAGCGGAGGAATCCGCATCTGCTCGACGGGCGTCGGCTTTATTACTCGCGCGCGGTGGGAACGGATCCCGGCATGGCCGAAGTGATCCTCGACCAAGTGCATTCGTGGGAATTGTGCGCCAAAGGTATCCCGCGAAACGGGGAGACAGCGGGCGGCGCAGTGTGATAGGGATAGCGTATGGTCACGAAACTCCTGCATACCCGTTACCGCGTGGACGACCTCGAGAAAACGGTCAACTTTTACAAGGAGGTGCTCGGTCTGGAGGAAATCCGCCGCCACAAATCTCCGCGGGGGTCAGAATTGGTCTTTCTCAAGGCGCCGGGCAGCGAGGAGCTAATCGAGATTTGTTCCTATGCGGCGAGCGGGCCGGTGGTGGTCGGTCCGGATCTCACCCACTTGGCCTTCGAGGTCGAGGACTTGGCAGGATTTGCCCGGGAGGCTGCGGCCAAGGGGTATCCGCTTTCCGATGGCCCGACGACTTCCTCCACCGGCACCGTCTTCGCCTTCATCGACGCGCCCGAGGGCTACGAGATCGAGTTGATCCAGGCGCCCAAATAAGGGCGAATCTTATGGAATTCGATTGGCTCGAGGCTCCCTTTGATTTGAAGGCGCTGACGCCGAAAGTGATCGAGGAATCTTTCGAGGATCCCTTCAGTCTGCGTCTTCTGCCCGATACCGACGCGGCCGAGGCACGCTACTTCAACCTCGGCCGCTCAGCCGACGGCACGGGCATCTTCAGTGTTTTTTGGACCGACGGTAAGTCTTTCCGTGTCATCGCCGCGCGCCGCATGACCCGCGACGAGGAAAACTTCTTCGACCGCAAGAATGATGAGTGAGACCACGGACAATCTGCGCGTTCTGCACTCGTGGTCCGAGGTGCCGGAGTTCGACTCCCAGCACGCCGAGGCCGCGTTCTGGTTGCAGCACGGGCTTGCTCCCAAGCTGATGAACGGGTCGATCCTCAAAGGCGACGCGCGTGAGTCGGCCACAGTGACCCTGCGATTCGACCCGCGTCTGCTGGCCCGCCTGAAACGCGTGGCCCGATCGCGGTACTTGAATTACCAGAGCATGATCAAGCAGTGGTTGGCCGAGCGTCTCGAGCAGGAGAAAGACGAGGGCTGATGCGAAACCTGTGTGACAGTCGGGGCACGCGGTAGCCGGCGCGGTTTTCCCGGGATCTCCCGCCGTCTGTCCGGCAAAGCCTCGGCTGACAGCCGCCGCCGATTGGCGTATAGAAACCAGTACCTCCATGAAAGTCGGCGTTCCCCGCGAAGTCAAAAAGCAGGAGCATCGTGTCGCCCTGCTGCCGGCCACGGCCTACCAGTTGAAGAAACGCGGCCATGAATTGCTGGTCGAGCGTGGTGCGGGCGCGGGGTGCGGCTATCACGATGCCGAATACGAGGCGGCCGGTGCGACCTTGGTCGACTCGCATGCCGCCGTCTTCGAGGCCGACCTCGTGGTGAAGGTCAAGGAACCGCAACCGGAGGAACTTCCCCTGTTGCGCAAAGGCCAGATTCTCTTCACCTATCTGCACCTTGCCGCCGACCAAGCGCTGACCGGGGCGTTGATGAAAAGCGGCGTGACCGGGCTGGCTTACGAAACGATCGAGATCAACCGCCACCTGCCGCTGCTGGAGCCGATGAGCGAAATTGCCGGACGCATGTCGGTGGTGGTCGGGGCCAATCTGCTGGCCAAGCATCACGGCGGAACGGGCGTGCTGCTAGGGGGTGTCCCCGGCGTGCTCCCGGGCAAAGTGGTGGTCATAGGCGGCGGGACTTCGGGTATCAATGCCGCGCGCATGGCGCAGGGGCTCGGGGCGGACGTGACCATTCTCGAGGTCGATCTCGAGAGGATGCGGTTTCTCGACATCACGCTGCACACCGCGCACACCCTGTATTCCAACGAGGCGCACTTGCAGGAAGTTCTGCCGCAGGTCGATCTGCTCATCGGCGCGGTCCTCGTGCCCGGTGCCCGCGCTCCCCGGCTGATCACCCGTGAAATGCTGCGCCACATGAAACCCGGCAGCGTCTTTGTCGACATCGCGATCGATCAGGGCGGATGCGCCGAGACCTCGCGTCCGACCACCCACGAGAATCCCACCTTTGTCGAAGAGGGCGTGATGCATTACTGTGTGACCAACATGCCGGGGGCCTACGCCCGCACGGCGACGCAGGCGCTGACCAATGTCACCTCCCGCTACGTCGAAATGATTGCCGATCTCGGACTGGCGGGGGCGTGCGAGAAAGTTCCCGCCTTGCGCGGCGGAATCAATGTGCACGACGGAAAAGTGACCTGCCCCATGGTCGCCGAAGCGCACGGAATGGCGGTCGCGCCATTGGAACTGCGCGGCAGTTGAGCCTTGAGGGTTTAGGGTTGGGAGAAGCTGGAACGGCGGTTTTCCTGCGGGTTGTCTCGCGAGGGCTCGGCTGCGAGCGCCGTTGCGAATTTCGGAAACTTCAGGTGCGTGGATCTTCCTTCGACCATTCGCGCGTGTTCAGCACACGGCGCTCGAAGGGCGTAGCGCGGCGGATGAGGCGTTCGTTTTTTTTCGGAACAAACTTGTAGTGCGGCACGCGGTTGAGGATGTCATCGAGTTCCCAGAGATCTTCGTTCGTGGTGACCCAGTAATCACCGAGGGTGCGCAGGTCGAAAGGACGCGAATACGAGGCGAGGGTTTTCAAACCGTCGTGGTCGCGGAAATATTCGTGGTAGTAGGACATGGCCAACTCGCGGACGGTTTTGTAAATCGGGTCGCGGTAGCGCACCACCGCATGGTTGGTTTTCGAGATCGCGCCCCACCGCCCGTGCTCTTTGAACAAGGCGACGACGTGTTCGTCGTCGCACTTTATCGTCTTGAGATCGAGCAGGAGCGGCGGTTTGCCCTGCAGCCACAACGCGGTCGCGGCCAAGAGGGCACCTTCCACGCAATGCGCCTTGCGCTCGCGCAGAACGCGCCGTGGAGACATGTGCGTATCACCATGTTTTTCAAAATTGATCGGCAAACGGTCGAGGTATTCCTGGATTTTGCACGGGGTGGTCAAGCGGCGCAGGATGGCTTGCTCGTTGGGGGAGAGGCCGAACACGGTTGCAGCGTAGCTATGCCAGTAAGGCGAGGCGATGTTTCGTGCCGCTTCTGACGGCAAATCTCAGGGTGTCACGGTTGCCGAGCCTGAACCGAACAGCCTCTCCCCCCGCGGGAGCCCTGAAAGAATGCCGGTATCAGTTGCCAGCGTCCGAATTTTCCATGGCTCGGATGCGCAGGAAACTTTTTTCTGCGCTCATCGGAACAGAGTTGGTACTGGGCGGCCCGGAGTTGGTGAATCCGCTGGCGAGGTCTTCGGTAGTCTGGATCTGCAGCACTACCTCGGCGTTGGTGCCTTGCTTTCGCACTATCATGCCGCCGAGGTGCAAATCCATGATAGAGTTGCTGGTGTAAAGGTTGTAGTCAGCGGGGTTGTTGATTGCATCGGTTTGCCCGTTGGTGCGGTTGTGCTTGTACTGCGATACGCTGAACAATAGCGCTGTGTTCGCGTTCTCGTAGAGGGCATCGACCATGCTTGGTTGAGCCACCTGCCAATCAAAGCCGAGCGAGGACATGGCTGTCTCGGCCGCGTCGTCCAAACCGTCGCCGTCGCTGTCGTTGCCGATTCTCGTCTGCCAACCGCTGTACGTGTCGCCCCAGCCTGTAGCATTTTCTGTATGGTAAACCACGCCCGTAACCAGACTCGTGTAGCCAGAGTCGAAGACGTCGCCGGGGTCGTTTGGTGCGTTGCCGAGAAAAAGCACGCTCCTCAAGTTGTCGCAGTCCGCGAACACGCGATTTCCGAGATTGGTCACGCCGCCACCAATAGTTACCCGTGTCAGATTGGTGTTGCCGTTGAAGGCGTTATCACCGATGTGGGTTACACCGTCACCAATTGTTACCCGTGTCAGGTTGGTGTTGCCGAGGAAGGCATCTTCCCCGATGCGGGTCGCTGAGTCGGGGATACTCACGTTCGTCACGAACCAAGTGCTCTGTGTGAAGTAGGCGTTATAAGGCCAGTCTCCGCCAATTTGTCGCACGACAAGCCCATCCACCGTTTCTGGAATGATCAAATCGGGTGAATTTCCGAGATATTCGTAGATGGTGGCCTCATTTGAGGTGTTTGTTGTATATTTCCACTCGGTTTCCGCCAAGCCCCACGAAGCTAAAGCCAGCAGGTGAGTCAGTGGTAGGAACAAACTTCTCATGCAGGAGCACGATACGAAGTGCGCGATCCCGGGCAACCCGAAACCCGGAGTAGTGCTTCCGGTACTGCGGGTGGAGACGGGGAGAAGCTTGGTAGGGCGGGTTGTCGCCAATTTATTGACCCTCCAATGCTTTGATACGAACAAAGCCTTTCCCGCCGCTCATCGGCACGGAGTTGGTGATGGGCGGTCCGTGGTCGGTGAATCCGCTGGCGAGGTCTTCGGTAGTCTGGAGTTGAAACACAACTTCGGCGTTGGTGTCTTGCTTCCTCAACGTTACGCGGCAGAGATTCAAATCTGTAATGGAGTTGCTGGTGTAGAAGTTGTAGCTGGCTGCGTTGCTCACCACGTCGGCCTGACCGCTGGTGCGGCTGTTTTGGTATTGTGAAAGCGTGAACAATCGCGCGATGTTCGCGTTTTCGTAGAGTGTTGCGACCAGATTCGGTTGGGCTTCTTGGTAGTCGAAGCCGAGTGAGGCCATGGCTATTTCGGCAGCGTCGCTCAAGCCGTCATTGTCGCTGTCGCTTCCGGTTGTCGTCGGCCAACGGCTGTATACATCGCTCCAGCCCGTGGCATCTTCTAAGTGGTAAACTACGCGTTGATCGGATATGAAGGCGTAGTTGGTGCCGATTGCCGTCGGCCAACCGCTGTATGCAGTGCTCCAGCCGGTGCCACTCTCTAAGTAGTAGACGATACCGGCGTTGGATATGTTGTCGAAGACGTTGCCGGGGTCATTTGGTACGTTGCCAAGAAACAGCACGCTTTCCAAATTGGTGCAGTCAGCAAACACACCGTTCCCGACATTGGTCACACCGCTCCCAATCGTTACCCGGCTCAGGTCGGTACAGCCTTTGAATGCCTCATCCTTGATGCGGGTCACGGAGTCGGGGATGATTACGTTGGTGGCCGACTGAATGCTCGGCAGCCAGTACTGTGAATAGGGCCAGTCCGGTCCAATCTCCCTGACCACACGCCCATCAAGCGTCTCGGGAATGATCAGGGTGCGTGAACTGCCGAGATATCTGTAGATTATCGCCTCATTTGACGCATTCGTGTAGTAATCCCATTCACTTGAATCGATGTTGTCGAAAATGTTGCCGGGGTCATTTGGTGCGTTGCCAAGAAACAGCACGCTTTCCAAATTGGTGCAGTCAGCAAACACCCGGTTTCCGACATTGGTTACACCGCTCCCAATCGTTACCCGGCTCAGGTCGGTACAGCCTTTGAATGCCTCATCCTTGATGCGGGTCACGGAGTCGGGGATGATTACGTTGGTGGCCGACTGAATGCTCTGCAGCCAGTACCCTGTGTAGGGCCAGTCCGGTCCAATCTCTCTCACCACCCGCCCATCAAGCGTCGCCGGAATGACCAGAGTGCGTGAACTGCCGAGATATTGGATGATGACCGCCTCGTTCGAGGCATTCGTTAGGTACCACCAATCGCTTGACGCCAGTCCCCACGAAGCCATAGCCAGCAGGTTGGCTAGGATTGCGCAGACCAATTTCATCGGATTTTACATTACGGACACCGCCGCACTCGGCAACCTAAAATCTGGAGGCTAGTGGTCAGCGTTTGTGGGGGTGGTGGACAAAAGTTGGCGGATCGGGTTCTCAGGCAAGGGGTGGAGGCGACGGGAGTCGAACCCGTGTCCTCATGGCGTTGGACGCCGCCCGCTACATGCTTAGCTGCCGGTGAGTTGTCGGACTCGGGCTGCTCGGCAGCGCGCTACCTTCGTCGTATCGTCCACGGGAAGATCCCCGGTATCGGCGGTCGATCCCGACGCCGGGTTGCCTGCTGTCGTCGGCTTCCTGCCTAGCAGGCGTCAACTGGAAGCCGTCGCGGGCGTTTAAGCCGCGAGAGCGAGATCTTCGGTCTCTGCTGTTATTTTTTTGATCCGATTTTTTACGAGGCCAACGAATCATCCTCGGCATGCAGACGTCGTTTCGCACCGTGAGTCGAAACCAAATACGCCCCCAACAGCGAAAAACTACGTCCGGGTGGGCGCGTTGTCAAACGGGCGTTTGCCCGGAGGCCTTTCAGGGGCGCTCGAGTTGGCGGTTGAAGTGACCGCGGCACCAGCGATAAAGGAACAGCAAAACGGGCAGGGAGGCAGCGATCGCCCCCAAGGCGAAAGCAGTGGCTTCCCAGCGATGGTTCAACTGGTAGTCGAGCAGGACCGCGAGCATGGCCAGAACCCCGACCAATCCGATCATCCCGCTCACCGGCATCAGGTAACAACGGCAGACGGAATTCTCGCGTTGGCGGGAGAGACGGATATTACGATTGGAAAATCTGGCCATGTCCGGGGGGCGGAACGCACCTCCTTTGATCTTCTTTCCGGGGCTGAACGTCAACCGGAATTTTCCAGCGGCGGGCGCCTTATTGCAACAGCCTGATAGTGAACGGGTATTTGTAATCCTCGCCGTTGCTGGTCTTCACCGCAGCCACGACCATGAGAACGACCCAGGCCACGAAGAGCACCGGCAAGAGGAGGAACCCGATGAAGGCCAAGCAAAGCAATCCGGACACGACTCCGTAGATGCTGTAGCTGATCTGGAAGTTAAGGACGTCTTTGCCGACGCGGTCCAGATAAGGACTGGCGGACCTCTTGACCAGCCAGAGAATCAGCGGTGCGAGGATGTTGCCAAAGGGGAAAACAAATCCGGCAAAGCCGAGGAGTTGCATGGCCACGGCGAGCGAGTTGTCTGTCGACGGCCCGGGTGAAACGGTCGACGGCTGGTTTGACGGCGCGGGCACAGGCGGGGGCGTGTTTTCCATGGATTCTGCATCGCCCCGGAGCGCGGGGGTGTCAACACGGAAGCGTGATCAATTCTCGTTGAGGAGGCCGGTGCCGGCGCAGAGGCGGGCATAAAGTCCGCCCTGGGCCAGCAGTTCATCGTGTTTGCCGCGCTCGACGATGCGGCCGTGGTCGAGGACGAGAATCTGGTCGGCGTGGCGGACGGTGGAAAGGCGGTGGGCTATGACAAAACTGGTGCGTTTTTGCAGCAGGCGGTCGAGGGCCTGCTGGATGAGGCGCTCGGTGGTGTTGTCCACGCTGGCGGTGGCCTCGTCGAGGAGGAGGACGGGAGGGTCTTTCAGGAGCGCGCGGGCGATGGAGACGCGCTGTTTTTCGCCGACGCTCAAGCGCACGCCGCGCTCGCCAACTTCGGTATCGAGTTTTTTGGGCAGGCGTTCGACGAAGTCGGCGGCGTTGGCGGCGCGCAGGGCGGTCCACAGCTCTTCATCCGAGGCGTCCGGTTTGCCGAAGCGCAGGTTGTCGGCCACGGTGCCGTTGAAGAGGAAGCTTTCCTGCGAGACGAGACCGACGACGCGGCGGAGGTCCTGCTTGGCGAAGGTGCGGAGGTCTTGTCCGTCGAGGGTGATGGTGCCTCCGTTCCACTCGTAGAAACGCATGAGAAGTCCGACCAAGGACGACTTGCCGGCGCCGGTCGGACCGACCAAAGCGACGGTTTCGCCCGGCCGGGCCACGAGATCGATGTGGTGGAGCACGGAAGGACCTTCACCGTAGGCGAAGTCGACCTTGTCGAAGCGGATTTCCCCGCGCACGGGAGAAGGGACGGGGTCGCGGCCTTCGTCGGGTTCGGGCGTGGCGTCGAGAATGTCGAAGACGCGTTTGCCGGCGGCGCGGCCGGCCTGGAGGATCTGGTTGAGTTGGTGCAACCGGCCGACGGGTTCGTAGAGGAACCGGACGAGGACAAGGAAGGCCACAAGGACGCCGAGGTCGAGCTGGCCCTGCAGCGAGGCCCAGCCGCCGTAGCCGAGAACCACGAGGCTGCCCAACGAGGAGAAGAAACTCATCCCCGGGTTGTAGAAAGCCCAGGCGCGCATGACGACGAGGGTGGCCTGGCGGAGCTTCTCGCTGAATTGGTTGAAACGTCCGTGCTCGGCCCGTTCGCGCGCATAGCCTTTGATCTGCCGGATCCCGTCGAGGTTGTCGTGCAGCAGCGAGTTGAGATCCGAGGCCGCGCGGCGCTGCGCGCTGTAGCGTTGGCCGGCGGTCATGGTGTAGGCGAGGGCGCCGGCGACCAGGAAGGGGACGGGGGTGAGCGCGCAGAGGGCCAGGGCCGGGCTCCACCAGAGCATGAGGACAAGCACGACGGTGATCTGCAGCACGGCCACCGCGCCCTGCTCGATCCCGTCGATGAGCACGCGCTCCACGTTGTTCACGTCCTCGACGACCCGTGTCATGATGTCGCCGGTGGCGCGGTGGTCGAACCACGCCAGCGGGAGGGATTGCAGCCGGCCGTAAAGATCGCTGCGCAAATCAAAGAGGACCTTCTGCTCGAAGGTGTTGTTGAGGAGGATCCGCAGGGTGTTGAGTCCGTCCTGCGCGAGAAAGCCGAAAGCGGCCAGCGTGATCATCGGCCAGAGGGCGGCGCCGTTGCCCCCGCGCAACACATCGTCAACGATGCGTTGCGTGACGACGGGAAAGACGATGACCATGACCGACGAACCGAGCGCGCAGAGCAGCGTGGCCGCCGCCAGCAGCGGATAGCGCCAGAGATAGGCGAAGACGCGGGAAATGATGCGCGGACGGTCGGACGGCATGAAAGGTGGATGCTAGAGGAGCGCGGCCGGGCGGGCCAGCCGCCGGCCAGCCGGGTCAGATTTTTTTCCGGCGGTAGTAAATGATGCGTCCGCGGTTGTCTTCCGCATGCAGGGCGAGCATGTCGTCCATGGTGGTAAACAAGAACGGCGTGAGGACCTGCATGCCGTTTTTGTTGAACACGATGTTGTCGGCGATGTAGACGGCCGCGTGGATGCTCCGGCCATCCGGCCTGGTGAGCAGGACCACGTCGCCGAACCTGGGTTCGCCGTCGACCACTTCGTACTTTTCCCGCAGGAAGCGCTCCAGCTCGTCGGAGTCGTGGAACGTATTGTCGGCCCCGCCGCGACTGAAGAAGTTGAACGCTGTCCAGTTGCAGTCCCAACTCAAGGCGGTCTGGCCCGGCAGCGGTTCGGGATGGCGGTAGAGTCG
>JBMTVD010000012.1:0-35423 GCA_049451035.1 Chthoniobacterales bacterium
CGCCGGCGAAGGCGGAGACGTATTCGTTGATGGCCACGGTGCCTTGCAGGCCGAATTGGAAGTTGTTGAGGCCGTAGACCTCGGTGGTGTTGTAGCCGAGGTTGAGTCCGAGCAGCACGTAGGGCTGCAGGCTGACAATTTCTTTGTAGATCGGCACCTCGCCGTCCAAACGAAACTCGAGGAAGCCGCCGGGATTGCTATTCAGATCCCAGATGAAGATGGCACTCGGAGTGACATAGGGAATCGAAGTGGTGCCAAGGACGATGAAGAGTTCGTTGCCGTATTCGTTGTGGGCGTGGCTGTCGCTTTCTTCCTCGTGCCCGTGCTCCTCGTCCTCATGCCCGTGTTCCCCCTCGTTCTGGCTCGGTACATAACGGAAATTGTAGCCCGGCATGATGAAGACCGGACCGGCCTCGAAATTGTAAGCCGCGGTGAAATCCCATTCCACGAGGTCGTTGCCGAGCCCGAACCCGTTCCACACATTGGCGGTGAAGTTCCCGTGTTGCAGTCCGGCCTCGTTGATGTAGGCGCCGGACGGCCCGGATTCGTCCACGCCGTAGTGGACGTGCCGACTCTGCCAACCCGTATTGAGGTAAACTCCCCAGTCGCGGTCCGGCTCCGCTTGTTGCATCGGCACCCCGGTGGCTTGGACATCCACCGCCTCCGCCAGCGACGCGCGCTCTTCAGAACGCTGCAGGTGGCCAACCCCGTGAGCCGCAGCATCAAAAGTCGTTGCCGACAAAGCACCTAAAATCAATAAGCAACTGATTCTCATAAATATTATGCAAATACCCTTACGCCGATGGACCGCCGGGCGTCAAAAGTTTTTTTTGCTCAACGCGGTAACAGTCTCAGCACCTGCGCGTCGAGAAAGCCGCGTGCTTCGGCGCGCGAAGGGCTGTAGGTCACGATCACCGCGCCGCATTGCTGCTGGTCGAATATGTGCGCGCCGGTGGCGGCGAGTCGCGCGCGGAGTGCCGGCTCGTCGCTTCCGGCGCGGAAGGGGTCGGGTGAAGCGAGCACCACCACCCGCGGCCGAACCGCGTCGAGGAATTCCTGCGTGGCGACCAGATCCGCGGCGTGCCGTCCGAGCACGAGAAAGTCGGAACGCAGGGCCCCGCGGTCTGCGCGCAGCAGCGCCGCCTCGGTTTCCGCGCCGGAATCGGACATGAGCAGGGTGCGGAAGGGTCCGCAGTCGATCCGCGCCACCAGGCACTGATCGTCCGCGGTGCGACCCGGGCGCCCGGCCGGCGGATGAAGAAAGGTGACGGAGGTTTTGCCGCCCGCGGCGGCCGCGTGGCCGGGAAAAACGAGGCGCTTCGGTGCTTTGTCCTCGCGCAGCCGCGCGTGGAAGTCGCGTCGTGCGGCGGAGCGGTCGCGCAAGGTCGAATCGATGACCGCGGATGGCCGGAAAATACTCGAAAGCTCCGCGGCGCCACCGGCGTGCTCGGTGTCCCCGTGGGTCAGGACAAAAGCGTCGAGCTCTCTCACGCCCTCCGCCCGGAGGGCGGGTTCGATCACGCCGGTGAAATCCCGCGTGCTTCCCGCATCGAAAAGCCATGCGGAGCGGGGAGTGAGCAGCAACTGGGCACCGCCCGTGCCGAGGTCGAAGACGGTGAGTTGCGCGGGCGGCCGGAGCCACGCCGGCGGCAACGATACGTAGGCGCCGGGCAACGCGGCCGCGCCCTGGATGAAAGCGAGCAGCAGCGAAGTGATGCCCCAGTTGGCCGCGTTGAAGACGGCGGCCAGAGCCCCGCTGGCCAATCCGGCCAGGACGGCAAGCATGCCGAGCGAGAGCACGCAAAAGGCCAACGGAACGGCAATCATGTTGGCGGGCACGGCAACGAGCGGCACCAAGTGGAAGTAGGCGGCGGTGAGGGGAAGTCCGCCGGCAAACGCGGCCAAGGAAACGGCCAGGGTCGCCGCCACGGCGCGGCCGGTCGCGTGTTGCAGTCTCCGGGCGCCGTCGTAAAGGCGGCGCGGGATGAACGGGTCGGGGCAGAGCGCGCGCGCCAGCCTCCGGTCGACCGGCGGCGCGAGCAGAAGCAACGTGCCGACGACGAGAAAGGAAAGTTGGAACCCGGGCTGGAAAAGCTGGTTGGTGTCGAATCCGAGAATGAGCAGCGCGGCCGCGGCCAGGCTGTTGCCCGTCGAGGGGGCACGGTCGAGCAGCAGCGCCCCGAGCACCAGCGAGATCATCGTCGCGGCCCGCAGGCTCGAGGGGGCGGCTCCCGTCACAAGGGAGTAGAAAAAAAGCATCGGGACGATGAGGAAGACGGCCGTGCGTCGCGGGACCCGCAGAGGTTGCAGCAACATCCAGAGCAAGAGGGCGAACATGCCGACGTGCAATCCGCTCACCGAAAAAAGATGCAGTGTTCCGGTCTGGCGGAATGCGGTGTGGAATGCCCCGGCTGCATCGTCGCGTACCCCGAGGGTGATCGCCGCAATGAGCGCGCGGATGGTCGGAGCGTCTTCCAAGCCCAGACCCAAAGTGTGCAGGATCGAAGCGCGGGCCCGCAGGGCGGCGGCCTTGACCAGCGACCCCTTGTTTTGGGCCAGTCGCCGTGACGCGTCGGCTTGGCGGCCGCGCAATTCGAGAAAAATCCCCTGTCGGCCGAGCCAGGAAACGGCGTTGAACCCGCCCGGATTGCGCGGCGCTTGCGGGCGCGCCACGACGCCTTCCATCGTCCAACGGTCGCCGTAGCGCGGAGTCTTGTCGGTGTGCCAGCGCACCACCATGTCCGAGCTCTGACGCAGGCTGCGCCCCGCGATCTTCCATTTTTCCGTGCGCAGGCGCGCGCGCCAGCGGCCGGCGCGTCCCTCCACCTCCGCGGGCTCATCGATCAAAACACCCGTGACTTGCACCAGCCGGGGCTCGGACGCCACCGCCGTCGCCCAAAGCCGCGCCGGGTCTTGCGGCCATTGCCAGACGTGGACGGTGGCGAAGACCGCCACGGTCGCGGCCCAGATGGCGGACGGGTTCCACCAAGCGGCCAGGAGTGCCATCACGGCCACGGGTGCCGTCCAGGCCGGATGCGGCGCCAGCCAGGCGCCCGCGGCGATGCCGGCCACCGCGCAGAGGGCGAGGCCGGCCAGGGGCAGGCGCGGCAGAGTGCGACTCGTCACGGTTGCACTGCTTACCCGCCGTGCGGCCCGGCGGCAATCCGCGGTGCTACTGCCCGCTGAATTTAAGCAGGGCCAGTTCGACCCGCTGTCCCTCGTCGAAATAGAAGCGCACGGCCCCGTCGCGTCCGCGCAGGTCATCGGGCACGCCCGCGCTGGCCCGGCGCGAGTGGATCTGGTGCAGCCCGGGCTCCGCGCGCCGGTAGGGCACGCCCCAGGCCTCGATGCGCCGGCAGTTGGCGCAGCGCAGGGAAAAATATTCCTCCATGGCCGCGCGCTCGAGCACGCGGTATTCGACGTTTTCGATCAATTCGACCGTTTCGTAGTCGAAGAACTCGAGCGGATAGAGCCCGCGCGCCGGCAGGTGCGTCCAACGCCATCCGAGTGTGCCGAGGCGGATGCGCGGGTCGTGCCCGGCCACGCGGTTGCGGAAAGAAAGCGTGTTGAGCGAGAGGGTGACCGGCGACTGCAGGCCGGCGTCGACCGTGACATAGACATGGTCGACGTTCTCCTCGCGCTGCGAATTTTCGATTTCGAAGTTCGCCACCGTGCCGGCGACGCGGGCCATCGGCGTGGAGGGGAAAGCCACGCCGGGCGAGGTTTCGCTGGAGACGCGCCGCTTAATCGAACGAGAAGGGGCTGTAGAGGGATTCCTCGTAGCCGGAGTCGAAAAAGGTGTCGATCTGCGGGGGCGCGTAGGCGAAGGGCGCTTTGATGGCGCCGCCGTAGCGGTCGTAGTTCTCCGTGGCGAAATACGGATGGCTCTGGTCGACGGCTTGCGGGCCTTTGCCGTAGAAGCCGTAGGAACGTTGCATGTAGTTGATGACCGGTGCCGGGGTTCCGGCGGCCCGCAGCGAGGCGAGGTCGGCATTGCTCAGGTTGTAGGCCTTGCGCGTGCTCTGCATGTAGCTGACCAACCCGGGGCCGGGCACACCGGCTTTGGCGGCGGCGGCCACGTCGGCCACGCTCAGCGGCATCCCGTCACGCACCCTGACCGCGGTGGCCGCGGGCACGCCCGGCTTGGAAAATTCGGAGACAATCTGCGGATCGACCTGGGAGGTGGCGCAGCCGACCAGAGCCAGCGCGGCGGCAAAAAGGAGGAGTTTCATACTGTCCGGATGCTGTCGGCTGGCCCTGGTTCTGGCAATTCATTTAAGTGTGGAGAAAAGGGGCTTGCTTCGCCGGCCGCGGGCCGCTAGATTTTCCGACCCTTTCGGGAGTTTCTTATGTCTTACGCGATAATCCAATCCGGCGGCCGCCAGTTCCGCGTGCAACCCGGCGATGTCATCGATGTCGAGTTGCTCGGTATCGAGGCCGGCCAAAAAGCTGTTTTCGAAGAAGTCCTGCTGGCCAGCGACGGCAAGGACGTGAAGATCGGCGAACCGCTCGTCAAAGGCGCCAAGGTGACCGCCGAAGTCCTCGAGGACGCGCGCAAGGCGCCGAAAGTCGTTTCCTACAAATTCAAACGCCGCAAAGGCTACCATCGAACCGTCGGCCACCGCCAAAAACACACGCGCGTGAAGATCGGCGAAATCAAACTCTAAGCGCATATGGCCCATAAAAAAGGACAAGGCAGCGTCAAAAACGGACGCGACAGCGTCAGCAAGCGCCTCGGCGTGAAAAAATTCGGCGGTCAGGAAGTGCTGGCCGGCAATATCCTCATCCGCCAGCGCGGCCGCAAATACCTTCCCGGCCGCAACGTCGGCCTCGGACGCGACTTCACTCTTTTCGCCCTCGAAAGCGGCGTGGTGCAGTTTGATCGCGGCGGACGCCGCATCAACGTGGTGCCCGCGGCGGCCTGAGCTGAATTTCCTCCTCGTGAAAGACCGGAGCCCTCCGCGGGTTCCGGTCTTTTCTTTTTGCCGGCGGCCGCCGGTGCAAATCGGGATTGCTGCGCGGCGCGGCGGACGGAATGATACGCCCCATGCTCGAGCTGATGCAAAAAGGCGGCCCCGTCATGTGGGTCATCCTCGCCCTGAGCATCGTGGGCGTGGGGGTTTTCCTCGAGCGGTTGATTTATCTCCACCGCGCGCAGTTGCGCGTGGGGGAATTCCTGCGCGGCCTGGCCAACATGGTGCGCGACGACCGCCTCGAGGAAGTGCGCCAGCAGTGCCTGGCCACCCCGGGGCCGGTGGCGCGCGTTGTGCTCAGCGCGGTGCTGGCGCGGGAATGCCCGCGCGCGGAACTGCGTGACATCGTGCAGGAGGCGGGTCAACTGGAGGTGCCGCGCTTGGAGCGGCACCTGTCCCTGCTCGGGGGCATCGCCTATACCGCGCCGCTGCTCGGGCTTCTCGGCACGGTGCTGGGATTGCTCGAGGCCTTTTACCTCGTCTCGACGCAGGGAGGTTACGCCACGGTGGCCGACCTTTCCGGTGCCGTTTACCAGAGCCTGATTTCCGCATCCGCGGGCCTGGCGGTGGCCATTCCGGCACTCATCGCGGCCGGCTATCTCAATGCGCGCGTCCAAGACCTGGTGCACGATATGGAGCGGGCCGGGATCGAGATGGTCAATCTGCTGAAGAACAAAACTCTGCCGGCCGCGGAGATCCTCGCGATGGACGCCGAGCCGGCCGACGAGGCATGAGGCTGCAACGCTCCTTCCGTCTGCGCGGCGTGGTGCCGGTGATGACCGGTTCACTCAATGTCATCCTGCTGCTCGTCTTTTACGTGCTGCTGTCCACCTCCTTCCTCCTCCGCCCGGGCATCGCCGTCGAACTGCCCGTGTCGCGCTCGCTCCTGCCGGCCATGCAGGATCCCGTCGTGCTCGCCATCACCGGGGGAGCGGGGGCGGCGGTCTACCACGAGGACATGCTCGTCGATCCCGGACAACTCGGCGCCCGCCTCGACGCACAGCGCGCCACGTCGCGCCAGATTGTCATCAAGGCGGACAAAGATGCCCCGCTTTCCCTGGTTGCGCAGGTCACCGAACTGGCGCTGGCCCGCGGTTTTTCCGTGGCGCTGGCCGCCTCGCCTCCGCCCGGACCATGAGCGCGCTGCCGGAGAGGTTGTTCCACATTTTCCATTGGCCCCTCGCGCACCCGATCCGCCTGCTGCTGCCGGGCATGATTTTGTGCTCCCTCCTGCTGCACGCGCTGGCGGCCTATGTGGTGCGCTCCACCCCCGCGTCGCGCCCCGGGCCCGTTCCGTGGCCGGCTGCGGTCTCCGTCATTCCGGCCGGGGAGGTCTCCGGCTTGCTCCTGCTCGCCGCGCGCGATCCCTCGTGGCTCGATCCGGGCCGCTACCGCGAGCGACTGGTCCCCGCACCGCGCCACGAGAGCACCGTTTCGGCGTTGGCACCCCGGCTGCCGCCCTTGCTCGCCGCGCCCCGGTCCGAGGCGCGCGGGGCTTGGGCGCCGGCATTGCCGCCCTTGTCCGTGAGAGCGTGGCTCGAGCCCGCTGCGGAAAAGCGGGCGCCCCCCTCCTTCGCGCCCACCGGCGCGCGCTTCGAGTCGGGTGCCGCCGGCGTGACCGAGGATGTGCTCTCGCGTCTCCGCGCCGTGGCCCCGGAGCGCTCGCCGGGCCGGCCCACCGAACTTCTCGTGGTGCTGGAACCCGCGGGTGATGTGCGGCATGCCTGGGTCCTGCGCGGCAGCGGGGACGCCGCACTCGACCTCGCCGCCCTGCGAGCCGTGCAACGGGCGCGCTTCGCGCCGTCCGGGGCCGGAACACCCGATGTCCTGCGCATTTTCTGGGGGTCCCGCGGGCCGCGGCCATGATCACCCTGCCGCTGTATACCATGCCGCTTGTTTACGCGGCCCTTTTCCTTGCCGCGGTTGTCGTTCTCTGGCTACTTTACGACCGGCGTCGGGAACGGCGCCGACGCGAAATGTGGCAGGGGCTGAGCCAGTGCCGCCTCTGCGCAGAGTGGCTCCGGCACGGGGTGGATGCGAAATTGTTCCGCTGTCCTGCTTGCGGGGCCCTCAACGAGAAAAATCACTTCAACGACATCTGACACTATGGGCATGTGGATCGGCAGAAACCGCAAAGCGCGGGTCACTTACGGCTTCGATGAAATCGCGCTTGTTCCGGGCGCGGTGACCATCAACCCCAACGAAGTCGACATCACCTGGGAAATTCCGCGTCCCGACGGCGGTTCGCTCAAACTCGCGCTGCCGGTCCTGGCCAGCGCGATGGACGGCGTGGTCGATGCGCGTTTCGCCGCGGCCATGGGCAAGCTGGGCGGCCTTGCCGTCCTCAACCTCGAGGGTGTGCAGGTGCGCTACGAGGATGCCGATTCCGTGCTGGCCGAGGTGCTGGCCGAGGACAAAGACAAAGTCACCGCGCTGCTCCAGAAAATCTATCTCGAGCCGGTCAAAGAGGATCTCATCGCCCGGCGCATCAAGGAAATCAAGGACGCAGGTGTCATAGCCGCCGTCAGTTCCATCCCGCAGAAAGCCGAACGCTGCGGCGCGATCGCCCAGGAGGCCGGTGTGGATGTCTTCTTCGTGCAGAGCACCGTCTCCACCGCGCGCCACATCTCGACCGAGTACAAAATGCTCGATCTCGCCGAATTCTGCCGCTCGATGAAATGCCCGGTCATCGTCGGCAACACGGTGACCTATGGCACGACGCTCGAGATCATGGAGTGCGGCGTGTCGGGTGTGCTTGTCGGCGTGGGCCCGGGCGCGGCCTGCACCTCGCGCGGCGTGCTCGGCCTTGGCGTTCCGCAGGTCACCGCCACGGTGGATTGCGCCGCCGCCCGCGACGCGCACCACAAGAAAACGGGGCGGTATGTCCCCATCATCACCGACGGCGGCATGAACAAGGGAGGCGACGTCTGCAAGGCGCTGGCCAGCGGCGCGGACGCCGTCATGGTCGGCAGTGCTTTCGCCAAGGCGGAGGAAGCTCCGGGGCGTGGCTTCCACTGGGGCATGGCCACGCCGCACGCCAACTTGCCGCGCGGCACGCGCATCAAGGTCGGCGTCTCCGGTTCCCTGCAACAGATCCTCTTCGGCCCGGCCGGGGTGGATGACGGCAGCCAGAATCTGATCGGCGCCATCACCACGTGCATGGGGAATGTGGGTGCGGCCAACCTGCGCGAATTCCAAGAGACGGAGATCATCATCGCGCCTTCGATCAAATCGGAGGGCAAGCTGTTCCAGATGGTCCAGAACGTGGGCATGGCCCGCTGATGCCGGGCCCTTTGGCCTCGCCAAAGCGCGAGGATCTGGGCTAGGAGATATGATCATTCCATGAACGAGCGGCGCGTCGTCATCACAGGCATCGGGGTGATCAGCCCCGTGGGCAACGATCTCGGGACTTTCTGGGAAAGCCTCAAGGCGGGGCGCAGCGGAATCGGACGCATCACCGCTTTCGACCCGGGCAAGTTCGACTGCCAGATCGCCGGCGAGGTGCAGGGTTTCGAGCCCGTGCCCTTTTTCAAGACGCCCAAGGACGTCAAACGCACCGACCGCTACACGCAATTGGCGGTGGCCGCGGCGCGCATGGGGCTGGACGACTCCGGCCTCGATCTGGCCGGGACGGACCTCGACCGGGCGGGCGTGATGATCGGCAGCGGGGTGGGCGGTCTTTCGACCATGGAGGAGCAGGTGACCAAGTTGGCCACACGCGGTCCCGACCGCACTTCGCCCTTCATGATCCCGATGATGATCAGCAACATGGCCAGCGGGTTCATTTCCATGGAGCACGGCTTGCGCGGACCCAACATGGCCATCGTCACGGCCTGCGCCACGGCCAACCACTGCATGGGGGAAGCCTGGCGCATCATCAAATTCGGCGATGCCGATGTGATGGTCACCGGCGGCAGCGAAGCCTGCGTCGTGCCCGTGGGTATCGCCGGATTCGCGGCCATGCGCGCACTCAGCGTGCGCAATGACGCACCGGAACGTGCTTCACGGCCGTTCGACCAGGATCGGGACGGCTTCGTCATGGGCGAGGGAGCCGGCGTCCTGATTCTCGAGGAGTACGAGCACGCGAAAAAACGCGGCGCGAAAATTTACTGCGAAGTGGCCGGCTACGGTCTCACGGCCGACGCCTACCACATGAGTGCGCCGCTGCCGGAAGGCGAGGGGGCCGCGCGCTGCATGGCCATGGCCATGAGACACGCCAAGGTCAACCCGGAAGAAGTCGACTACATCAACGCGCACGGCACTTCCACGCCGGTGGGCGATGTCTGCGAAACCAAGGCCGTCAAGCGAGCCTTCGGCGGTCACGCCAAGGAGGGCCTGGCTGTCAGTTCGACCAAATCGATGACCGGCCACCTGCTCGGTGCAGCCGGTGCGGTGGAGATGGCGGCCTGCGTCATGACCATCCGGGACGGCGTCGTGCCCCCGACCATCAACCTCGACAACCCCGATCCGGAGTGTGACTTGGACTATGTGCCGAACACCGCCCGCGAGAAAAAGGTCAAGGTGGCGATCAGCAATTCCTTCGGCTTCGGCGGCCATAATTCTTCCCTGCTTATCAGGGCGATCTGAGGCCGGGTGATGGCAACGCCGTCCCCCGCAGCCGGAGAATTCGGGCCTTTACCGGCGGAGTTGGCCGCCTTTCGCCCGCGCGTTGCCGTGGTCCTCGGCTCGGGTCTGGGCGGATTTGCCGAGACCGCCGACCAAGCCTTCGAAATCCCCTATTCCGCCATCGCGGGATTGCCCGAGTCGAAAGTTCCGGGCCACGCGGGAAAATTCGTCGGGGCCGAGATCGCGGGTGTGCCGGTCCTGCTGGCCATGGGGCGTGTTCATTTTTACGAGGGTCACTCGCCGCGGCAGATTGCCGCACATGTCCGTCTCATGGCTTCGCTGGGGCCGGGTGCCCTCGTGCTGACCAACGCCGCGGGCACGCTCAACCCGGATTTCGCCCCCGGCCAGTGGATGATGCTTTCCGACCACCTCAATCTCACCGCGGCGTCACCGCTCTCCGGCGCCCCGAATTTCCACGATATGTCGGAAGTCTACGATGGCGGTCTGCGCGCGGTGTTCCGCGCGGCCGCCGCGGCGCGCGGCATGACCCTCCACGAGGGTGTCTACGCCTGCGTGCCCGGTCCGCAGTACGAGACCCCGGCCGAAGTCCGCATGCTGCGGATTCTGGGTGCGGATGCCGTCGGCATGTCGACGGTCTTCGAGTCCGTGCAAGCCCGGGCTTTGGGATTGCGGGTGGGCGCGTTTTCCTGCCTGACGAACTGGGCTGCGGGGGTCTCCTCCGCACCGCTCTCGCACGGCGAGGTTATCGAGACCGGCCGTCAGGCCGCCGCTTCTCTGGTCGCTCTGCTGCAGGATGCTCTGCAGCGTGGTCTGACGTAGCGCGGTACCGTGCCCCTTTCCCCCGCGGCCGCACTCTGTTAGCCTTTTTGTTCCCCATGGCCGAAACCGACCAAGAGCCCGAGATCAAGGACGTCGATCTTGTGGCGCGCACGCAGAATGGCGATCCGCACGCATTCGATGATCTGGTGCGCAAATACAGCCCGCGCCTCTACGGGTTGGTCTACAATATGACCTCCAACCACGAGGACACCAACGACCTCTTGCAGGACATCTTCGCCAAGGCCTACCGCTCGATCAAAGGGTTCAAGGGAAAGTCCAGCTTCTACACCTGGCTGCACACCATCGCGACCAACATGACGATCAACTTCCTCAAAAAGCGGTCGCGCAGCTACCAGATGAGCTTGGACGACATCGATAACGGGGTGCACCACGATCCGGAGTTCATCGAATTGACCTCCAGTCCGGACGCAAGGCGAGAGGTTAATCTCAAGGAACTGCAAGTTAGATTGAACGAGGCCATGATGAAGCTGTCGAATGAGCACAGAGCTGTTGTGACCATGTTCGATATCCAAGGCATGCCTCATGCCGAAATAGGAAAAATCCTCGGAATCTCTGAAGGAACCGTGCGTTCCCGTCTTTTTTATGCCCATCGCCAGCTGCAAAACTACCTGCAGGAATTCCTCACGGCCTGAGATGTTATGAACCACGATGTACACAAGTTGTTGCGCCTGAAGCGTTACGAAATGCCGAGCTCGGACTACTTCGAGCGTTTTCTCGACGATTTTCATCGGCGGCAGAGGGCGGAACTGATCTCGCGTCCCACGCTAAGCATTCTGCTGGAACGCGTTATGAATGCATTCCCGGATTTTCATGTGCCGCGCCTGGCCTATGCAGGCGTGGCGGCTGCCGCGGTCATCTTTTCCGCGGTTATTCTGTCCCAGCATCAGGAAGCCGACACGCCCGCAGCCTCCTTCGCCCTCAATAGCCCCGCAGTTACCGGCTTGCCGGCCGGTCAGGGCGACCTTCGTCTGCCCGTCTCGGCGCGTATGGATCTTCCTCCGCACTATGTTTTGGAGACGCGCCCCGTGAGCTATGCGTCGCCTTACAGTTTTTAGTCTTTGTGCCGCGCTTTGTGGCGCGGCGCAGGCGGTTCCCGCCGGTCGCCCGGCGGGACCGTCGCAGCTCTCCCCCGGCGCCGAGCTGGCCCGTTCGGTCGAAGCCGCCGTTGGCGATGTTTTCGCAAAGACCTCCCCGGCCGTCGTACGCGTGGAGTCGGAGGATGAATTCGGCAAGGTGGCCGGCACCGGGTTTTTCGCCGATGCGGACGGCACGGTCTACACCCTCTCGTCCGTTGTCGGTGACGGCACGGCCATCATGGTCACCCACGCGGACAAAAAATCCCCGGCGCGTCTGCTGGCCAAAGACGACCGCAGTGGCATCGCCCTCGTCAAGGTGGAGAGCGCCGATCCCACGCCCTTTCTGATCAAGGGCGACTGCGCGAACGTGCAGACGGCCACACCCCTGGTGGTGGTCGGATTCCCTTTCGACTTGGCGATCACCCCCAGTTACGGCGTGGTGGGCGGTCTGGACCGCCAGGCGCAGGGGCGTTTTTTCGCCACCACGCATTTCCGCGCCAATATTCCCGTGCAACGCGGCCAAGGCGGCAGTCCTGTGCTCGACCTCGACGGCAGCGTGGTCGGCGTGCTGGTCAGCGGGTTCGAGGGAGGTTCGGGTTGCTACATCCTGCCGATGCGCGCGGCCGAGAAGGCACTCGTGGATTTTGCGCGCTTCGGTGATGTGCGTCACGGGTGGGCTGGGGTCACCCTGCAGGAAATTTCCCCCACACCCGAAGGTGCGCGCATGGCCATCGACGTTATCGATCCGGCCGGCCCCGCGGCGCAGGATTTCCGCACCGGCGACGTCGTCCTGCAAGTCGGGGATATCACCATCCGCGACCCCGAAGATGCGGTCGATGCGGCGTTTTTTCTCACGGCCGGCCAGCGTATTCCGGTCCGCGTGGCACGCGACGGCGAGATTCTCGAGATTGCCTTCACCCCTGGCGAGCATCCCCTCGACCGGAAACCGTCCATGCAAGCCCTCGGGCCCGGCAGTTTGATGGGCGTTCCCCGCCCGGTCTCCGCGCCCTGAGCACCAACGGCACCTAAGCGGGCGCCCTGAGCAACTCCTGCGCGAGGCTCTGCAGCTTCTCATCCTCCACGAAAAGCGCGGCTTCGCGCCGGGCGGGCGCGACATCCCGAGATCGGCTACCGGTGGGCCATGACCACTGCGGGATCCGAGCAGTTCAGCATCCACAACGTGGCGAACAACAGCGGGGCTGGTTGTGCCAACACGGCCACGCAAAATAACGCCGCTTCATCCCCGAGCCAGGGCACCTATGCCGCCGCGGCGATATTGACCGGGCTGGGTGGCTCTGTGCGCTGGCGCCAGCGCCGCAAGGCCTGACCGCGGCGGGATTGGCTTCAAGCAAACCATTCCGGCGGCAAGCGTTCGGCCTTGGCGCCGGGCATGCGGATGAGGGCCAGGGCTTGACGGCTCTTGGTCAGGACCTTGCCGTCCTCGGCACGAACCACCTCGAATTCGACCCAAAAGCGCACCCGGCCGACCTCCGTGACGCCCCCGCGCACGACAATCCGGTCGCCGAATTTGCCGGGAGAGAGGTAGTCGATCTCCGTGCGCAACACGACCGGATAAAGCCCCCCGGCCGCCATCTCGGCCAGGCGCATCCCCATCTCGGTCGCCATGATGGTGCGGGCCGTCTCCACGAACCGCAGGTAAGCGAGGTTGTGGATCACCCCGCCGCAGTCCGTGTCGAAGAACATGACGGGCACTTCGTGCTCGATGCGCGGCAATGTGGAAGCCATGGGGCGAGTTTGCCTGCGGTGTTGCGCCCGCGCCAAAGGAAAATTCCCGCGAATTCCGGTTGCACATCGTGGCGAATGGCCCTATAGCGCGCACGCGGAAATGAAAGATTGGGACATCTCCTCGGCCCTCGCGCTCTACAATGTCGAGCGTTGGGGCTCGCCATACTTCACGGTCAACCCCCGGGGCCATGTCGCCGTGCGCCCGTGCGGCCAACCGCATTGCGAGGTGGACATGATGGAACTGGTGGCCGAGGCGCGCGAACGCGGCTTGTCCTTCCCGCTCACCCTCCGGTTCCAGGATCTCCTGCGGCACCGCGTCAAAACGGTCAACGAAGCCTTCGCCGAGGCGATCAAGGATGCCGGCTACGGCAACGTCTACCGCGGCGTCTTCCCCATCAAAGTCAACCAGCTGCGCGAGGTGGTGGAAGAAATTGTCGATGCCGGCGAGCCCTACCATTTCGGACTCGAGGCCGGCAGCAAACCCGAACTCCTCGCCGCCCTCTCCATCCACGCCGACCCGGAAAGCCTCATCATTTGCAACGGTTACAAGGACGCCGACTACATCCGCAACGCCATGCTCGGCCGCAAGCTGGGCAAGCGCCTCGTCATGGTCGTGGAAAAAATCGAGGAGCTGGCCCAGGTTCTCGCCATCGCCAGGCAGGTCGGCGTCGAGCCGTGGATCGGAGCCCGTGTCCGCCTTGCCACCAAGGGCTCCGGCAAATGGGCGACCAGCGGCGGCGAAGACGCCAAATTCGGGCTCTCCACCGCGGAGCTCGTCCAGGCCAGCGACCTGCTCAAGCGCGAGGGCATGGCCCATTGCCTCAAGCTGGTCCATTTCCATGTCGGCTCGCAGATCACCGACATCGGCACGATCAAACGCGCCGTGCGCGAGGCGGCCCGCTTCTACGCCAAGCTGCACAAGCTCGGACACGAGCTCGGCTATCTCGACGTGGGCGGCGGGCTCGGCATCGATTACGACGGCTCGCGCACGACCTTCGACAGTTCGGTCAACTACACCCTGCACGAATACGCCCGCGACGTGGTCGCCGCCGTGCAGGAAGTCTGCGACGAGGAGAAAACGGCCCATCCCATTCTGGTCAGCGAGAGCGGACGCGCCATCGCCGCGCACCATTCGGTGCTCGTCGTCGAAGCGTTCGGGTCCATCGAGAAAGTCTCGCGCGGCCCCGAGGTCACCGCGGCGGAGGGCGACCCTCCCGTCGTTTCCGACATTCTCGGGATCTACGAGTCGCTCGGCCGCAAGCACCGTTTGGAAAGCCTGCACGACGCCCAGGAAATCCGTGAAAAGGCCGATTCCATGTTCGCCCTCGGCCTGCTCGACCTCCCCGCCAAGGCCAAGATCGAAACCGTCTACTGGCGCATCGCAGCCAGGGTCGTCGAACTTTTCCGCGGCGTGCGCTACGTGCCCGAGGAAGTCAAGGAACTGGAGGTCTCGCTCGGCGACCAGGTGCTCTGCAATTTTTCCGTCTTCCAATCGCTCCTCGACCACTGGGCGCTCGGGCAACTTTTCCCCGTCATGCCCCTGCACCGCCTCGACGAGGCGCCGGATCGGCAGGCCACCCTCGTCGACATTACCTGCGACTCCGACGGCAAGGTCTCGCGTTTCATCGACCTGCAGGACGTGAAGCCCACGCTCCCGCTGCATCGCGGCGAGGAGGGTCAACCTTACTACATCGGATTTTTCCTCGCCGGTGCTTACCAGGACATCATGGGCGACATGCACAATCTCTTCGGCCGCGTCAACGAGATGCACATCTTCCTCGATGAGGACGAAGACCGCGGCTACTACGTCGAGGAAATCATCGGCGGCAACACCATCGGCAACGTCCTGGCCCTCACGCAGTGGGAGAAAAGCGAACTGGCCCGCCGCATGAAGGCCCAGATCGACGCGGCGATCAAAGCCGACCGCCTCAAACCCAACGAAGGCATGCGCCTCCTCGACGGCTACGAAAAAGCGCTCGAGGGTTACACCTATCTGAATTGCTTCAGCGGGAACGGTTCGAGCGGAACCAATTGAACGGCACCGCGCCGTGGGCAAGGAGCCAATCGTTGAATTGGCGGAGCGAGCCGCGGTGCGCGGCGCGGAGGGCGAGCACCCGCTCGCGCCCGAGGAGGTAGCTCATCGGCACGGTGGGGGCGGCGGTGTACCAGTTCACGTCGGCGGCGCCCCGGGCTTTGGTGAAGCCGACGTGGTCCATCATGTGCCTGGTCGCCGCGGCATGCGACATGCCCCCGGTGTGCAGGCCGATGTCGACCAGAATGCGATGCGCGCGCCAAAGGGCGTCGTGCAACTGGATGAGCCGCGCGTGCGGAGCGCGGTAGATTTTCTGGTCGATGCAGAGTTGCTCGCACCAGAGCGTCCAGCCTTCGTAAAAAATGGCGTGCGAAAACATGCGCCGCAGGTGGCTCGGGTGCCGGTTTTGCACGATGAATTGCAGGTGGTGCCCCGGGTAAGCCTCGTGCGCGCAGGTCAATTCCAAACCGAAATGCTGGGCGACCTCCGCACGGCGGCCTGCCGCGTCCTTCGCGTGCGCGGACAAATCGTTGACCCAGAAAAGGCCGGTTTGGTCGGGATCGAACGGTCCGGGCGCGCTGTAGGCGGCGGTCGGGAATTGCTCGCGCAGAAAATCCGGCACCGGGATGACTTTCAATTTCTCCCCGCGGGGCAGGCTGACCAGACGCGTGCCGGCCAGTTGCTTTTTGATTTGCGCGGTGGCGCTGCGGTACTCGGAGAGCAGGTCGCCGGAGGGCTGCCATGCCTCGCGCAGGCGTTCGATCGTCTCATGCGCGGGGCGCCGCCCGAACTTGCGCGCTTCGCGCGTCAACTCGGCCGAGACGGAGGCGACCAGGCGGTGCCCTTCGGCCAGCAACTCGGCCGCGGTGGCATCCGTTCCCAGCCGTTCGCGCAGCAGAAACTCGAAATTCGCGCGACCGACGGCGAAGCCGCGCGCGGGGCCGGTGCGGATTCGTTCCAGCCTTCCTGCAAAGTCCCGGAAGGCGCCGCCTGCACGGTCGAAAGCGCGTTGCGCCGCGGGCCGCGAAGCGGCCAGGGGGACAATCTGTTTCGCTGCTTCTTCCATGAACGTGGCGGCATGGCGGCTGGAGCGGGCGGCCAGGGAGGTCCAAAGCGGCACCGGCCGGTGCAGGCAGGCGTAACCTTCGTCGAGATAACGCGGCACCTGCCGGGCCAGCGAGACGATGTCTTCGGCCACCGCGCGCAAATTGTCCGCATGGCGAACCAGAAGATGGAACACGGCGTTGACCGCCGTGCCGCTGTGGGCCTGCGGGTCGAGTTGCCAGCGCGGATGGTCGCGGTGGAAAAACAAACCGGTGCGCAGATAGGCGAGGAAAGCCCGGCGATCGGTCCAGTCGTCTCCCTCGCCCGCCGGCAACGCCTCGATGCGCTCCAACATCCCGGCCAGGAGTGCGGTATGCCGGCGGTGATCTTCCGGCCGGTTCCGGCCGAGCCTTCCCCGGTATTCGGCCAGGCCAAGCCCCGCCGCCTCGGCCGGGAATATCTCCCACGCCGCGCGGAAGAATTCGCCCGCCGCACGGTGCAGTTGCGGCGCGCGGCTCTGCGGAGGCGGGCGGAATAAAGCGGGCATGCGGACCCGCTAGTCTGATTTTATGATTTGCCCGGAGGTGTCGACCCGCGCCGACACGGCGTTGTTGATCTCGATGGCGAGATCGCGCATGCGTTTCACGTCCTGCTCGGTCGGCGGTCTGTCGCCGGACTCCGCGGCGATGGCCCGGATGGTTTGCAACCGCGAGGTGACGGCCGTGCAGAGTTCGGTGTTTTTCAGCCGCGGGTTGAGCGTGGAGAGGCGGTCGAGGTAGTAATCCATCACCTCCAACCGCTTGAGTCCGGCCGCGCGCTGCGGCGTGTAGTGATCGGCCGTCACGATGCAGCCGACTTCGAATCCGCGCAACCAACCGCCGAGACTGACCATGTGGGCCATTTCCTCGTCGCGCAACTCGATCATGGCCTCCTCGACGTCCTCCTGCGTCTTGATCAACTCCAGCTTGAGTTCCGTCCAGTCGCCGCGCTGCCCGATCTCGAGCAGGCTGTTGGCGTGGGTGGAGAGGGTTTGCCCGACGGCCAGGCTTTTGGCCTGCCGGAGGAGGGAGCGCCCGACTTTCTCCACCAGACCGCGTTGCTCCGCCACCACCGCGAAGAAGCCGTCGCAGATCAGAGAACCGAAATTGAGGGAGGTCTGGAAGCGGTTGTTGTAGGTGCGGTCGAAGTCGGTTTTTTCAATCAACGGGATCGGCACCGGTTTGAAGGCCTCGAGGTCATTGAAGAGCTTCTGGATCGACGGGGTGGTCAACTCGTTGACCCCCAATTCCTCGCGCGCGAACTCGTCCAGCGCCGCCGCCGGCCCGGTCTCGACGGGTCTTGCTGCCTCCTGGGCGCCGGCCGTGGAATACGCAACCACCACCGCCATGGCGATCGGGAGGAGGGGACGCATCATGACCTGTGAAACTGCCACAAATACCGCCCTCTGTCCACGGAGGTGATTTCCGTCTGGCGAAAGTTCCGAGATCGCCGGAAAATGCCGACCCCATGGCCAAAATTCTCGTGCCGGTCGACTTCAGCGATGCTTCCGGAAAGCTTCTCTCCGAGGCCGAGGATACCGCGCGGTTGCGGAGCGCTTCCCTTCTTTTGTTGCATGTCATCGAACCGGTGGCCGAGACGCCCGTCGCGGGCACCGACCCGGCCCTGTCCCCGATGATGGGCCTGCCGGACTTCGACGCCGAGCAACGCATCGCCGCGGAACGCCTCGGCAAAATTGCGGGGGAAATCGCCGCCCGCGGCATCGACTGCACCGCCGAAGTGAAGTTCGGATTGCCCGCCGAGGAAATCCTCGGGGCGGCCGCGCAAAGCGGCGCCGAACTCGTCGTCATGGGCTCGCACGGACACGGCGCGGTCTACCATCTTTTCACCGGCAGCGTGGTGACCGGCGTGTTGCGTCGCGTCGATTGCCCGGTGCTGGTCGTGCCGCTGCGGCAGAAGCACACGTGAAGACCGACTGGTCCGTCTGGCAGCCGACCGAGCGCGCCAATCTTTGCTTTGTCACCCGCGGGGACGAAGTTCTGCTCATCCACAAAAAGCGCGGACTCGGTGCCGGCAAGATCAACGGCCCGGGTGGCCGCATCGAGCCGGGGGAAACCGCCGCCGAGGCTGCGGTGCGGGAAGTGCAGGAAGAACTTTGCGTCACCCCTTGCGATCCGCAGATGCGGGGGGAACTCCATTTCCAGTTCGCGGACGGTTACGCGCTGCACTGCACGGTCTTTGTGGCCGAAGGTTGCGAGGGCGAGCCGACCGAGACCGATGAAGCCGTGCCGCTCTGGGTGCGGCACGATGAGATTCCCTTCGACCGGATGTGGGCCGATGACGCGCACTGGCTCCCGGGCGTGCTGGCCGGCCGCAGCTTCCGCGGCTTCTTCGAGTTCGACAACGACACCATGCTGGCCCACCGCATGGAATGGCTGGAGGAGGGGCCGGTCTCGTGACCACGGCGCAATTCCTGCTTGGCCTCGGCATCGGGGCGGTCACCGGCATCCTCGCCGCGCTCTGCGGGGTGGGAGGCGGACTCATCATGGTGCCGGCTTTTGTTTTGCTCATGGCGCTGGACCAAAAATCCGCGGTGGCGACCTCCTTGGCCGTCATCATTTTCGTCTCCCTCGTCGCCACCGCCAAATACCACGCCGCCGCGCTGGTCAAATGGCAGATCGCCATCCCGGTGGCCATCGGTGCCGCGGCCACTGCATGGTTTGCCGCCGATTGGCTCAAGCACCTTTCCAACGATTCGCTCGCCCGTGTCTTTGGAATCTTGATGATTTTGGTAGGGATAAGGATGCTCGTCTTCAAGTAGCCTTCAAGAGGACCTCAAAGCAAATTTTTTTTCATGCTTAAGAAACTGATCACAAACAGTTTATGTCTTGCGGGCTGCGGGGGTGGATTTTTTTTCCGATTTTTTCCTTGCGCCCCAAGCTTCGGGAGCTATTTTACCAATATCTTTAGTAAAGATTGTTCTGGGGGGAACAGCAGCCCTTCTCGCCACTCGGTGAGGAGGGCTGCAACTTTTTAGGGTCATTTCTCGCTCTCCCGACGAGCCATGCCAACCACCGCGACCCCGCGAAATGCCGCCTCGCGTCATGCCGCCGTCCGGCGCTTCGGCTGGGTCCTGCCGGTCATCGTCATCGTGCTCGCCCTTCTCTGGGCCGCCCAGGGGCCGCTCCTCCGGACCGCCGTCCGTTTGGCTCTTCCGACCATGGCCCGCTCGGCCGGATTCGATTTGGATTTCGATGAGCTCGAGACCCGTTTCTCCGGTCCTCTGTTGCTTGGCAACGTGCGCTTGCGAGACGGCCGCGGCAGTGAGTTGCGCGCCGCCCGCGTCGAATTGTCCGTCGCCGCCGCCGCGGAACTTTTCACCCATCCACAGGCTATCTTCCGTCGCGTCAAAATCGGGGGATTATCCGGGGAACTGCGCCTGCGCGCCGCGGCCGGAGCCGGAGAGGGGCCGGCCGCGGTTGCCCCTCGGCTGCCGTTTTCGCCGGCGTGGCCGGCTGTCATCGAGGTTGAAGCCTCGAAGCTGTCCGTGTCCCGCGGCGATCGCCAACTTTTCTTCCGCGACACGCAGATCCAGCTTACGGAGGGAAGCACGGGCAGATTCCGCGCCGGGGCGATCGTGCTCCGCGCCGGCCGCTGGACGAAAAATTTCTCCGGCGTCGGCGGAGTGACGGCGTGGCGCGACGGTGTCGTTTATCTCGCCGATGTTGCTCTGGGAGAGGACGCGGTCATGGAACTTTTTTCCTTCGCCCTGGATGTGCCGGCGGCCATCACGCTCAGGGCCCGTGCTTTCGGCGGAACGGTCTACGCCGAATGGACGGATGCCGGTGCGCGAACAACCGCGGCGTTGAGCGCCTTTGACTGCCAACTCGATGGTCTCGGGCGGTTGCTTGGTCTGGCCTCCCCTCTGCGGGGCGAGATGGGACTTTTCAAATTCGTTTTCAACGGCGATCCCTCCGCTCCGCTGGAAGCGCAGTCGTCCCTTCGCGCCGAAGTGAAGGACTTCTCCTGGGCCAAACGCTCTTTCGCCGAATTGCAAGTCGGCATGACCCTGTCGGGGCGCTTGATCAAGGTCGACCAACTGCTGCTGGCGCAGCAGTCCAACCGCGTCACCGCACGCGGTTCTGTCGGCGTTCCGCACTCCGATTGGCGCGGCTCCGGCATTGCCCTCGACCTCGATTTGCAAGCCGGGGATATGCAGGCCTTGGGCGATCTCTACGGCGCTCCCTGGAACAAGCTGTCCGGCACCGCCGAACTCCAGGCGAAAGTGACCGGCCTCCTCGGCGCGCCTTCCGGATGGCTCAAGGCCCGCGGGAAAAATCTCCGCCTGCCCGGCGTGCCCCCCGGCTTGCTGCAGGCCGATCTAGCGTTCGGCGACGGCTATGCCAAAGTCACCGCCCTCGAATTGCGCAGCGGGGCCGATTTTGTCCGCGCCTCCGGCGAAGTGTCGCTCAAAGAACCCCTTGCCTACCGCGGGCGGCTCGAGGCGCGTCTGCGAGAAGTATCGCGTTACCTCGAGAACCTCGGCCGTTTTGCCCCCGATTGGGCGAAGCGGGGCGGCGCGTTCGTCTTTTGGGATGGCGATGGCGCGGGGGCGGCGCATTCGGGCGTGATCACGCTCGAACTGTTCGATTTCACGGGGGAGCTGAACCCGGTTCCCCTCAACGGCAAACTCGCGGCCACCTACGCCCCGGGAAATGTCTACGCGAGCCGTCTCTTCTTCGACCGGGGACCGCTCTCGCTTTCCGCATCGTGCCACCTCTCCGACGATGGCCTCTCGGTGCAGGACATCCAGCTCTTCGACTTGCGACGCCGTCTCCTGCGGGGGGAAATTTTCCTGCCGGTGTCCTATCCCCTTCTCCTCGAAGGCAAACCTTGGTCGCAGACGATGCTGCCCGGCCGGGAGATCCGCGCGATGGTCCGCTCGGATGACTTGCGGCTCGGTCCGCTGGCCAATCTTCTCGGGCAAAAAGCCACCGTCGAGGGACGCGTTGATTGGAAGCTTGATGTGACCGGGCCATGGGAAAACCCCTCCGCGGAGTCCGTTTTCACCGTCGATGGTTTCCGCGCCGGCTTCGAGGCCTTTGCCATCCCGTCGTCGCAATTGACAGGCCAGGCCAAGCTCGCTTCCCAGCGCCTGGAGGTCACGGCCGAACTCCGCAGCGGCCCGGTCGGTCCGGTGCAGTTGGCCGCCTCCATCCCCCTGCTCGGACAAAACAAGAAGGGCGGATGGCGCTTCCTCGACCGCGCCGAGCCGGTCAGCGCCCGGCTCGATATTCCCGCGCTCGATTTGCAACATTTCGCCGGACCCGCGCCGCTCTCCGGGGAGCTTTCCGGCTCGGTCTCTCTCGCCGGACAACTTTCCGCCCCGTTGCTCGAGGGCGTGCTTTCGTGGACCAAGGTCTCGCTGACGCCGGTCGCCGGTCTCGACGCGGTGTCGGACTTCTCCGGTCAATACGTTTTGGCCGGTCCCGCCGGTAAATTCGAAAACGCCAACGGAAAAATGGGCGGGGGGACGTTCACTCTCGAGGGCTCGGGCGATTTTTCCGATCTGCTCAAGATCGGCACTACGGCGAAAATCTCCGGCAAAAATCTGCAGCTTCTCTCCCGGGAGAACTGCCGCTTGGCCGCCGACGTTGATCTGGCCGTCGACCGTACGGCCGACCGCCGCACCGTGACCGGCAATGTCGCTTTGGTCGGGAGTTCCATCGGCGCTTCGCTGTCGGTTTCGCCATTTTTGACGGTGGATGAAGCCGCGCCGAAGGCCGTCGCCTTGACCGCGCCCTTCCGCGGCGGAGGATGGCTCGGCGATTGCCACACCAAGATCCGTATCCAGACCGCCAGTCCGTTGCCCTTGGCGGCCGGGGGCACCGCCGCGGTGGACGTCTGGCTCACCGGGCAATGGCGTGATTGCGTGCCGGTCGGCCGCGTGGAATTCTCCGGATTGCGGGCGGACCTGCCGGCCGGTCGGATGTCTTTTTCGCGCGCCCGTTTTGCCTTCGCGAGCGAGATGCCCTGGGTGCCTATTGTCGATCTTACCGGCCGCACCCGGGTGGGCGCCTACGAGGTGGCGGCCACCGCGTGGGGCCCGCTGGGTGAACAGCAAGTCCGTCTCGAATCCATCCCCGAAATGTCGCCCGACCAAATCGCCTTGTTGCTCGGAGCCGGACTCGCGCCCGAAGCGGACCTGCGGGGGGGCGAATTCCGCGCCGGAGAACCGGAGACGACCCGGGAATTGCCCCCACCGCAGATTGGTTGGTCGTGGCGGGTGAAGTAGGAAACGCCAATGGAGGAATGCGATGAAGCGCGCATCTGCATTTCACGGGTGAAGCGGTGTGCCAACGGCGCTATATTGAATCCATGAACATCCAACGCATCATCTACCTCGTGGCCGGCACACTTGTCCTGACCGGTCTGGCCCTCGGCTACTTCGTGAACCAGTGGTGGCTCCTGCTCCCGGCCTTTGTCGGTTGCAACCTCTTCCAAACCGCCTTCACGGGGTTTTGCCCGCTGGAGAAAATCCTCATCAAGGCCGGCGTGGGCCGTAGTGCGAAGTGTTGTTGATCGAAAATTCTGCGCCGTCCCCGCCGACGAACCGAAAACTCAGAACTGCCCGGTCTGCAGCATGACCAGTGTGCAGGCGTTGACGTGGGGGATGTTGGCTTGGTCCAGGGCCGCCGCGAGCTCCGGGGATTCGGTGCCGGGGTTGAAGACGACGCGCTTGGGGGCCAGGCGCACGATGTCGCCGGTCATGGGGTGTGAACGCTGCGGCCCGACGTAGAGCGTGAGAGTGTCGACGGGATCTTTTATTTCGCCGAGGGCTTGGGCGACGGCGAGGCCTTCGATTGTCTCCAGCGCGGGATTCACCGGAATGACGCGGTAGCCGGCGTCGCGCAGGCGGCGGACGGCCATGTTCGAGTGGCGGTCCGGATTGTTGCTGGCGCCGAGGACAACGACGGTTCGGGCGGCCATGGTCAGGCCGCGTCGTGCATCATGGCCTTCATCTTGGTCTCCACGTCCTCGGCCACCGCGGCGAGGGCAGGGGAGTCGGAAAGGGCCGAGAGCAATTTGGTCGGCAGCGCGGTGGCGATTTTCGTTTTTCCGCCCTCCTCGTAGACGCTGATGCGGCAAGGCAATGCGATGTTCATGCCCATGTCTTCGGCGAGGACTTTCGAGGCCTGTTGGGGATTGCAGACTTCAAGGATGTGACAGGCGTGTTCGAGCGGGAAACCTTTCGAGGTGAGGGTTTCCTTGAGGTCGTAGGCGTGCAGGACCCCGAAGCCGTGCGCGGCCACGGCGGTGCGGAGGTCTTCAACGGCGGCCTCGGGTGTTTTGTTGGTTTCGACGATGTAGCGCATGGTGTGGTTCCTCAGGTGAAGATGATCTGTCCGCCGCCGGCCAGTTCGTAGAATTCGCCGACGGTGAGGACCTTTTCCACCTGCGGGCAGAAGTCCTCCTTCGTCAGGTGGAACATGTCGACGGTGGCTTTGCACGCGTAGAGCTTGCCTCCGGCATCGTGGATCATTTCGATGAACTCGGGAATGGGCGGGATATCCAGGGCATCCATTTCTTTGTTCATCATGTGCGTGGCGAAGGCCGACATCCCGGGGATGGCGCCGAGGATGGTGGGAAGCGGAAAGCCTTTGGCGTCGGGCACCCGCATGGCGGGGTTGCCGACCGTGGCGATTTTGATGCTGCCCATGTATTTTTTCAGGACGGCGTAGAGACCGAAGAAAGTGAAGAAGATGTTCGCTTCGATGCCTTCCATGCGGGCGCCGTTGCCCATGATGAGTCCGGGATAAACGCCGTCGAGCGATCCCTTGGAGACGACGATGGAAACTTTTTTGATTTTTTCGGACATGATTTTTCTCCGGTTAGACGCAGCTGACGGGTTTCGGGTAGCCGCTGATTTTGGCGGCTTTCTTGATCGGGCCGTCGGGGAAGAGGGCGTAGAGGTCCTTGGTCGGGATGTTGCCCACTTTGTTCATGCGGCGCATGCCGGGCACGGTGCCGCGTTCTTTGAAGTCGGCGTCGATGAAGTCGATCACCTTCCAGTGTCCGTCGGTCAGCGTGATGCCCTCCTCCGCGGCGAGCGCGGTGGCGACATCTTTGTTCCATTGGTTGTGATTGACGAGGTAGCCCTCGTCGTCGGTGTCCACGGGCGTGCCCGCGAGGGTTTTGGTTGGCATGATTTCGGTGTTCCTTGGTTGTGGTTTGAAATTTGTCAGGCGGCGGCTTTCGTTTCCTTGGGCGGGATCTTTTTGCCGCGCAGGGACATATTGGGTCCGACAAAAGGAATGGGCAGGCCGGGCAGGAGGACGTTCCAGTAGATCCATTTGAAGGCCATTTTGCCGAGGTGGTTGAGGCGGGACTCGCCGAGGAGCTTCATCGGGCCGATTGCGGGCAGCGGGAAGGTGCCGGTGACGGGTTCCTGGTCGTAATTGAAATCGAGGAGAAAGGCCTTGCCGTGGCCGGATTCGATGAAGCAGTTGGCGTGCCCGTCGAAGCGGCTGCGCAGGGGTTCCCCGGCGATGAAGTGGAGGATATTTTCGGTGAGTACCTCGGCCTCGAAGTGCGCGACCGAACCGGCTTTGGATGTCGGGCAGTCGGTGGCGTCACCGATCACGAAGATATTGGCGTGGGCTTTGGATTGCAGGGTGTGCTTGTCGGTCGGGACGAAGTTGAGTTCGTCGCCGAGACCGGAGCGCTCGATCATGGCGGCGCCCATGTTGGGCGGCACGGTGACGAGGAGGTCGTAGGGGACTTCTTTTTCGTCCCACGAAACGATGGCGCCTTTTTCCGCGTCGACGCGGGCGATGGCAAAGTCGTGGACGACCGCAATGCGCTTTTCGTCGAGGAGTTTGCCGAGGATTCCGGAGGCCACCGGCTTGGTGAAGGCGCCGGACATCGGGGTCACGTAGATGATGTCCGTTTTGTCGCGCAGTCCCTGCTTCTGCAGCCATGCATCGGCGAGGAAGCAGAATTCGAGCGGCGCCACGGGGCATTTGATCGGCATCTCACAGATGTGGACGACAAGTTTGCCGCCTCGCCATGACTTCATGCGCCCGGTGAGAGCTTGGGCGCCTTCGAAAGTGTAGAATTCGTGGACGTTTTTGCGCCAGTCGCCGTTGACCATGCCTTCCACCTGGTCCGGGGCCGGGTGGACGCCGGTGGCGATGATGAGGATGTCGTAGGGTAGCTCGGTGCCGTCCTGCAGAAGGACGCGGTTGGTCCCCGCGCTGATGCGATCAACCTCCGCTTCACGGTAATCGACCCCGCGCGGAACGGTTTTCCTCATCGGACGACGCACGTCTTCGTCCGAATAAATACCGAAGGGCATGAAGAGGTAACCGGGTTGATAGTAGTGATCCGTCGCACGATCGATAAGCGTGATCGTCCAGTCGTCTTTGGGCAGCTTCCTGCGCAGATGGCCGGCCATGATGGTGCCCGCGGTCCCGGCGCCGAGAATGAGAAGGTTCTTCACGGGTGACCGTTTTGTATTTTGCCGCCGCAGGCCAGGTCGCAGAGGCCGAAGATGAGCGGCTCGCTGATGGCATAGCGCACCGTGGTTCCCTCGCGACGGGGGCTGACCAGACGCGCCTCCCGCAGCACACGAAGATGTTTGGAGGTGTTGGCCTGCTTCAGGTGGCATGTCCGGTGGATGTCGCCCACGCTGCGCGGGCCGGTGCGCAGACAGTTGAGGATGCGCAAGCGGGCCGGGTCGGACAACGTGGCGAAGAGGTCGGCCATGCGGTTCAGCTGGCGTTGGTTGATTTTGGCCATGGCTAATTTCCGCCTTTACATTATTACCCAATGGTAATATATCAAGAAGAAAAATGAAGACCGGAAAATTCTTATGGCTCGGGCTGGCGGTGCTGCTGCCGGCGGGGTGTGGCAAGCGCGGGGATGACACGGCCGCGGCCGGACCGGCGGATCCCCCCGTGGCCGTGACGGTGGCGGCCGTGTCGGTGCAACCCCTGTGGGACGAGGAGGAGGTGGTCGGCAATGTCGAGGCGGCCCAGCGTGCCGTGCTCTCGGCCAAAGTCACCGGGGTCATCGAGGCCATCAACGTGGCTCCCGGCGCAAGGGTCGCGCGCGGGCAGGTGCTGGCCGGCATCGATGCGCGGGAGATCAAAGCCCGGTTGGACTCCGCCGTGGCGGCGCAAGACCAGGCACGCAAGGATTACGCCCGCATCGAAAAACTTCTGAAAAGCGGATCGTCCACGCGGCAGGAGTTCGATGCGGCGACCACGCGGCTGCGTACGGCTGATGCCTCCTTGGTCGAGGCCCGGACCATGCTGCAATACACGGAGATCTCGGCGCCTTTCGACGGGGTGGTGACGCGCAAACTGGTCGAGGTCGGTGATCTGGCCACGCCGGGCAAGCCGTTGCTGGAGATGGAGAATTCCTCGCTGCTGCGTTTCGAGTGCGAAATTCCCGAAGCATTGATTGACCGGGTCAGCATGGGGGCGGCGCTGCCGGTCGCCGTCGACGCGGCGGGGGCGGCGTTGACCGGCGAGGTCTCGGAAATTGCACCGTCCGCCTCGGCCGGCAGCCGCACCTTTCTGGTGAAACTGGATTTGCCCTCCGCCGAGAAATTGCGGGCCGGGCAATTCGGGCGCGTACGAGTGCCGGTGCGGGAACGGCCGGCGTTGCTCGTGGCCGAGGGTGCCGTGGTGCGCCGCGGGCAGATCGAGAGTGTCTTTGTCGTGGAAGAGGGGGTGGCGCGGTTGCGGTTGGTCAAAACCGGGCGCAAGATGGATGGCCAAATCGAAATCCTGAGCGGTCTCTCCGGCGGCGAGTCGGTGGTGAAAAGTGATGCGCACCTGCTCGGGGACGGTGCCGCGGTGGAGGCCCAGCCGTGAATGATCCCGGGCTGAGCCGGACCGAGGCGATGTCCGACGGCGCGGCCGGGCGCATCGCCCGGATGTTCGTCGACAGCAAGTTGACGCCGCTGCTCATCGTGGCGTCCGTCCTCCTCGGGCTGTCCGCGGTGGTCCTCCTGCCGCGCGAGGAGGAACCGCAGATCAAAGTGCCGATGATCGATGTCATGGTGTCGATGCCCGGGGCCAGCGCGCGGGAAGTGGCCGAGCGGGTGACGCGCCCGATGGAGCAATTGCTTTGGGAAATCCCCGGTGTCGAATACGTCTACTCCACGTCGCGCCCCGGCGAGAGCCTGGTCATCGTGCGCTTCAAGGTCGGTTCGGATCTCGAAGACAGCATTGTCAAACTCAACCAGAAGTTGCAGACCAATTTCGACCGGATTCCGCACGGGGTTTCGGTGCCGTTGATCAAGCCGCGAACGATCGACGATGTGCCGATCTTGGCGCTCACCTTGCACAGTGCGGTGCAGGGTCCGATGGAATTGCGCCGGCTCGCGGCGGAGCTCCAGGACGCGGTGAAGCAAATTCCCCTCGTCGCCGAGACGAGCCTCATCGGCGGCCTCAAGCGCCAGATCCGCATCATGCTCGACCCGGTGCGCATGGCTTCGCGGGGGATAACCCCGGCGGGGATTGTTCCGATGTTGCAGCAGAGCAACCGGCAAAACCGGGCCGGTGCCATCACCTCGGAAAACCGGAGTGTGCTGATCGAGTCGGGCGGGTTCATCGTCAGCGCCGCCGAGGCCGGGCAGGTGGTGGTGGGGGTTTACGAGGGACGCCCGGTTTACTTGCGCGACGTGGCGGAGATCTTGGACGGGCCGGAGGAGCCGAGGGCCTACGTTTTTCAGGCGGACCGCGGCCAGGGTATCGAACCCGCGGTGACGTTGAGCGTGGCCAAGCAGCCCGGGGCCAACGCGGTCGACGTCGTCCATGCCGTGATGCGCAAGGTGGACGAGATGCGCGGCAAACTGCTGCCGTCGGACGTCGAGATCACGGTGACCCGCGACTACGGCGAGACAGCCTCCGAAAAATCCAACGAGTTGCTTTTCCACATGGCCATCGCGGTGGTCAGTGTGTCCCTGCTCGTCATGTTCGTCCTCGGCTGGCGCGAGTCGATCGTCGTGGCCATCGCCATCCCCACGACCCTGGCCCTCACCCTGTTGGTTTTTTATCTCTACGGGTACACGCTGAATCGCATCACGCTGTTTGCGTTGATCTTCTCCATCGGCATCCTCGTCGATGACGCCATCGTCGTGGTGGAGAATGTCGTGCGGCACTACCGCATGCCGCACAATCGCGCGCGGAACCTCAGCGAAGTGGCCATCGAAGCGGTGGCCGAAGTGGGCAATCCGACCATTCTGGCCACGCTGGCGGTCATCGCGGCGATCCTGCCGATGGCCTTCGTCAGCGGTCTGATGGGTCCTTACATGCGTCCGATTCCGATCGGGGCGAGCGCGGCCATGTTCTGGTCCCTGCTCATCGCCTTCATCGTCACCCCGTGGGCGGCGCGGCGCATGTTGGCCAGGGAGGTCGAGGCGCACCACGGGGAAGGGGAGAGGGAGGGCCGGTTCACTCTTCTTTACCGCCGCTGGATGGGGCATCTCATCCATGACCCGAAGTGGCGGTGGACTTTTCTGGCGGCGATCGTCGCCCTGCTCCTCGGTTCCTTCGCGCTGGTGCCGCTCGGTTTGGTGAAGGTGAAAATGCTGCCGTTCGACAACAAGAGCGAGTTTCAGGTCATTCTCAACATGCCTGAGGACAGTTCGCTCGAGCGGACGGCCGCGGTGGCACGGGAGATGGCCGATGCACTGCTCCCCGAGAGGGAAGTGCGCGATGTGCAGATTTACGCGGGGACGGCCTCCCCTTTCAATTTCAACGGCCTGGTCCGGCATTATTTCATGCGGTCCGGTCCGGCGGCGGCGGACTTGCAGGTCAATCTCCTCCCGCGACACGACCGCAAGGAGCAGAGCCACGACATCGCCAAGCGGGTGCGGCCGCGTCTGGCCGAGATCGCCCGGCGGCACAACGCGCGAATCGCCGTGGCCGAAGTGCCGCCCGGTCCGCCCGTGTTGCAGACCATCGTGGCCGAGATCTACGGCCCCGACGATGCCGCGCGGCTGAAGCTCGCCGCGGAGGTGAAGAAAATTTTCGAGGAAACAACCGGCGTGGTCGATGTCGACTGGTACGTCGAAGCCGATCAGCCGAAATCGCGCTTTGTGGTCGACAAGGAAAAAGCCGCGCTCAACGGAATCAGCGCGGACACCATCTCGCGCACCCTGGCCATCGCGGCGCGGGGGCAGTCGGTCGATCTCATCCACCAACCGCGCGAAAAGGAGGACGTCAACATCGTGCTCGAATTGCCCAATCGCGACAAAGCTTCGCCGGAGCAGCTGCTCTCGTTGCGCGTCCGCTCGGGCGACGCCAACGCCCTGCCCGAGCCGGGTTCCGGCGGCGGCGCGCCCCTGGTGCCGCTGCGCGAGCTGGTGCGGGTCGACACCACCAACGAAGACAAAAGCCTCTACCACAAAAACCTCATGCCCGTGGTCTACGTCATGGCCGATGTGGCGGGGGAGGTGGAGAGCCCGGTTTACGCCATCCTCGAAATGAACGAGCGCCTGGCCGCCCTCAACGCTTCCGATTTCGGCGGGTCGGCCGGTGCCGTCGAGGTCTACCATGCCACGCTGCCCTTCACCGATTTCCAACCGGCGATCAAGTGGGACGGCGAATGGCACATCACCATCGAGGTCTTCCGCGACCTCGGTTTGGCCTTCGCCGCGGTGCTTATCCTCATCTATCTGCTCATGGTCGGCTGGTTCGGGTCCTTCGTCACACCGTTGGTCGTCATGGCGGCCATTCCGTTTTCGCTCGTCGGGATTCTTCCCGCCCACGGGCTGATGGGGGCGTTCTTCAGCGCTCCCTCCATGATCGGCTTCATGGCCGGTGCGGGCATCGTGGTGCGCAATTCGATCATTCTCGTCGATTTCATCCAATTGCGCCGCGCACAGGGCATGCCGCTCGATCAGGCGGTCATCGATGCGGGGGCGGTGCGGTTCCGTCCGATGTTGCTCACCGCCATGGCCGTGGTCGTGGGGGCGGGGGTCATTTTGTTCGACCCGATTTTCCAGGGTCTGGCCATTTCGCTGATGGCCGGGGAGATCGCGTCGCTTTTTCTCAGCCGCATGGCGGTCCCGGTTTTGTTTTACCTGACCAATCGCGGTGATTCAGTCCACAATGCCGCCAAGACAGAATCCCCATGAAAACCATTCTCATCCTCATCCTGCTGGTCGCGGTCTTCTTCGTGGTGAAGCGTGTTTTCGCCGGCCCTTCGATCAGCGCCTCCGAAGCAGCCTCGCGGGTGTCGGAGGGGAAAGCCGTTCTCATCGATGTGCGCGAACCCGGCGAATGGGCGGACGGTGTGGCCGGACCGGCACTGCTGTGTCCGTTGAGCGACCTCCGTGGTGACCGCAACCAATGGAAAGACGTGCTGGCGGCCCATCGTGACAAGGAACTGATCCTTTACTGTGCCTCGGGCACCCGCTCCGGCATCGCTGCGGACATTCTCCGGCGGGAGGGATTCCAAGCGGTGAATGCCGGCGGTTTCGCCGGTTGGCGCGGCGCAGACCTCCCGGTTCGCCAGCCGTAGCCGGCGTTTTTTCCCGCGGCCGCGGAGAGCGCCGGTGGCGGTTTGTCGAACTTCCGATTCGGCCGGGCGGTGGCCTTGGCCTAACGGGGAACGGTGAACGACGTGGTGTTCTGGATGACCCGATCGGCCCGGAACTTGGCCACCCAACCGGCCGACCAAACGGCCCCGGCCAGGATCACCGTGATGACGATCGGGGCGGTGATTTGCAGGACCAACTTTTTCACGGGACACGGGTTGGTGCGGCCGCACTTTTTGCAGAGTTTGAGCGTGGCCTTCTTGGCTCCGCATTTCTCGCATTTCAGCTTCACGGTGGGATCCGGCCGGGGGGCGCGTTTCGCGTGAGGACAAATCCGGGCATCCTTCCGGGCTTCAGCATGACCACTGCTCCCGCACCGGAGCGGGAGAGAAGGAGAAAACTATTCCGGCTTTTCCGCGGCGGCCAGCGCCGGGGGCTCCGATCCTCCCTTGGTTTTGAAGGCCAGTTTGTCTCCGTCCTTGACCACATGGAGTTCCTGTCCGGCCCGGAAGCTGCCGCGGAGAATTTCTTCGGCCACCGGGTCTTCGAGATAGCGTTCCACCGCGCGGCGCATGGGGCGGGCCCCGTATTGCGGGTCATAGCCTTTGCCGATGAGGAATTCCTTGGCCTCGGGTTCGAGGACCACGGTGATCTCCTTGGCTTTGAGGCGGTCGATGACTTTCTTCACCTCGAGGTCCACAATGTGCTCGAGATCGCTCTTTTGCAGGCTGTGGAAGACGATGATGTCGTCGAGGCGGTTGAGGAATTCGGGTTTGAAGACGCGTTTGGTCTCTTCCATCACTTTGTCGCGCATGCCCTCGTGGCTTTCGTCGAGCTTGGCCGCGCCGAAGCCGAGGCTGGTCTGCTTCTTGAGCAGTTCGGCGCCGACGTTGGAGGTCATGATGATGACGGTGTTGCGGAAATCGATCTTGCGGCCGAGCGAATCGGTCAGCTTGCCCTCTTCGAGGATCTGCAGGAGGAGGTGCATGACGTCGGGGTGGGCTTTCTCGATTTCGTCGAAAAGGACGACCGAATACGGGCGGCGGCGCACGGCCTCGCTGAGTTGTCCGCCCTCCTCGTGTCCCACGTAGCCCGGAGGCGAGCCGATGAGGCGCGAGGCGGTGAACTTCTCCATGTACTCCGACATGTCGATCTGGATGAGCGAATCGGCGTCGCCGAACATGAATTCGGCCAGCGTGCGCGCCAGGAAGGTCTTACCGACGCCGGTCGGACCGAGAAAGATGAAGGAACCGATCGGGCGCCGCGGATCTTTGAGGTCGGCGCGCGAACGGCGCAGGGCTTTGCTGATGGCCACGACAGCCTCGTCCTGGCCGATGACCGACTTCTTCAACTCGCCCTCCATGGCGAGCAGTTTGCGGGTCTCGTTTTGATCCATGCGGGCCAGCGGGATGCCGGTCCACTTCGCGATGACGTGCAAGATGTCGTCCTCGCCGACCACGACTTCCTTCTCGTCCCTTTGCGTGCGCCAGTCGGACATGATTTTCTCGAGTTTTTCCTTGGCCTGCTTCTCGCTGTCGCGCAGCGCGGCGGCCTTCTCGAAATCCTGCGCCTTGATGGCGCCTTCTTTCTGTCCGCGGATTTCCTCGATCTCCCCTTCGAGGGTTTTGACATCGGGTGGACGCGTCATGTTCTGGATGCGCGCGCGGGCGCCGGCTTCGTCCATCACGTCGATGGCTTTGTCCGGCAGGAAGCGTCCGGTCAGGTAACGGTCGGAAAGTTTGGCCGCCGCCTCGAGAGCCTCGTCGGTCAGCTTGGCCTTGTGGTGCGTCTCGTATTTGGAGCGAATGCCTTTGAGGATAAGAACCGTGTCCTCCACGCTCGGGGCGTCGACTTTGACCGTCTGGAAACGGCGCTCCAGGGCGGCGTCCTTCTCGATGTATTTGCGGTATTCGTTGAGCGTGGTGGCGCCGACGCACTGCAGTTCGCCGCGGGAGAGGGCGGGCTTGATGATGTTCGAGGCGTCCATCGCCCCCTCGGCCGAGCCGGCGCCGACGATGGTGTGCAGTTCGTCGATGAAAAGAATGATGTTCTTGCTCTTGCGGATTTCGTCCATCACCGCCTTGATGCGTTCCTCGAACTGGCCGCGGTATTTCGTGCCGGCCACCATGAGGGCGAGGTCGAGGGTGATGACGCGCTTGTCGCGCAGGAGCTCGGGCACATTGCCGGCCACGATTTCCTGGGCGAGGCCCTCGGCGATGGCGGTTTTGCCCACACCGGCTTCGCCGATGAGGACGGGATTGTTCTTGGTGCGGCGGCAGAGGATCTGGATGACGCGTTCGATCTCGCCGGTGCGGCCGATGACCGGATCCATGCTGCCTTTCTTGGCCAGCTCGGTGAGGTCGCGTCCGAAGGCGCGGAGGGCCGGTGTCTTGACCTGTTTGCCGGTGCCGCTGCCCCCGCCCACTTCGGCGGCTTCCATCTCTTCGTCCTCCGGCGTGAAATTCGGGTTGAGTTCGCGGAGGATTTCGTTGCGGGTACGCTCGATGTCGACATCGAGATTCTTCAGGACCTTGGCGGCCACGCCGTCGCCTTCGCGGAGGAGGCCGAGCAGGATGTGCTCGGTGCCGACGTAGGAGTGGCCGAGGGCTTTGGCTTCCTTTCCGGCCAGCGCGAGGACCTTCTTCACGCGCGGCGTGTAGGGAATATTGCCGACCATCTTGGTCTCGGGGCCGGAACCGACCTGCTTCTCGACTTCCATGCGGACCGTCTCGAGATCGAGGCCCATTTTGGCCAGGACGTTGATGGCCACGCCCTGACCGAGTTTGATCAGACCGAGGAGGAGGTGCTCGGTCCCCACGTAATTGTGGTTGAACCGGTCGGCCTCCTTGCGGGCGAGGGCGAGGACCTGCTGGGCGCGTGGCGTGAAGTTGTTCATTTCTTCTTCCCGTTGCCGTTCTTCGCCGGGATGACCTTGGCGATGTCGGGCTCCGGTATCTTTTTAAGTTTTGCACGGACCAGATCGGCGCGCAAGGTGTCGCGCTCCTCGGGGCTGAGCTTCTCTTTTTTTTCGGCCAGCAGGAGGTGCGCCGGCTGGGTTGTCATGAAAAGTTCGTCCACCGCCAGCTGGGCGGATTCCGGGAAAAGCCCGAGGTCGGCCCCCAGTTTCATGACCGAGAGCAGATTGAGAGCTTCCTTCGAGGCGATGGAGCGCGCGTGGGCCAGGACGCCGTAGGCGCGGCCGATTTGGTCGAGCAGCATGTTGGCGCGGCGCTCGAGGAGCATCTGGCGCGCGTTTTGCTCGTGCTCGATGACCTGTTCGATGACCTTGACCAGCCGGTCGATGATTTCCTCCTCGGTTTCGCCCAGCGTGGTCTGGTTGGAGACTTGGAAGAGGTTGCCGAGGGCCTCGGTGCCTTCGCCGTAGAGGCCGCGGACAGCGAGGCCGATCTTGCCGACGGAATTGACGATCTGGTTGACCTGCTCGGCGAGGACGAGGCCCGGCAGGTGGACCATGGCCGAGGCGCGCAGGCCCGTGCCGACATTGGTCGGGCAGGCGGTCAAATAGCCGAGATCGGGGTGGAAGGCGTAGGGCAGGCGATCCTCGAGGAAGAGGTCGGCCTCGTTGTTGATCTTGTAGGCCTCGCGCAACTGCAACCCCGGCAGCAGCGACTGCATGCGCAGGTGGTCCTCCTCGTTGATCATGATGCTGAGTTGCTGGTCATGGCTGACCACCACCGCGCTACCCGCGCTTTTCGAAGCGTGCTCGCGGCTGACCAGGTGGCGCTCGACAAGAATCTGTTTTTGCAGCTGCGTGAGGTCGCCGAGCGGCGCGTTGAAACCCTCTCCCATCACGGGAATGGCCGCCACATGGTCGGCGATTTCCCCGAGGATTTGCATGCGCTCGGCTTTTTTGGCCCAGCCGGGAAAGGGGCGGTCCTTCAGGTTGCGGGCCAGCCGGATGCGGCTGCTCACCACGATCTTGCCATGCGGACCTTCGCCCTGGAGCCATTGACCGGGCTTGGCCACGATGTCGTCGAAGTTCATGACTGCAGTTCGTGCTCGAGTTTCTGGATCTCGTCGCGCAGGCGGGCGGCGTCCTCGTATTTCTCGTCCTTCACCGCTTTTTTCAATTCGCCCTCGAGGGATTTGACACGATCGGCCATGGCGTAGCGCCGCGAGAGTTTGGCCGGCATCTTGCCCGTGTGTTTGAGGCCCTTGTGCATGCCTTTGAGCAGATTGGCCAGCCCGTCGGCGAACGTGTCGTAGCACGCGCTGCAGCCGAGGCGCCCGGTCTTTTTGAAATCCGCCTGCGTGAATCCGCAGACCGGGCATTTTTGCGAGGGCTGACCCCGTTCGATCTGCTGCGTCGCGCCGAGGCCGAGGAGCAGGTCCGCCATGGCGAACCCCGTCGGGTCGCTCACGCCCTTTTCCTTGGCGCAGGCCTCGCAGAGGTTCACCTTCTGCATCTTCCCCTCGACGATCTGCGTGAGGTAGACCGTCGCGTCGGTTTTTTGGCAGACATCGCAGAGCATGCTAATTGATCGGCGTGCCGGTCGTCCGCGTCAACTCGCGGAACTTTTCCGTGAGGCGGCGGGTGACGGGACCGGGTT
>JBMTVD010000013.1:0-34950 GCA_049451035.1 Chthoniobacterales bacterium
AGTCCGGCCAGCTCAAGGATGCCGCGCAGCGCGATGTGTTTCTCGAATGCCGCGAACGCATCCGTGCCATGTCGCTCATCCACGACCGTCTTTATTCCTCCGGTCGTTACGAGGGGATCGACTTCGGTGACTACCTGCGCGAGATGGTCGCCCTTATTACCTCGTCGAACCGTCCGGGAGACGCCGAGGTGCGCATCGACCTGCAGGTCCAACCCGTCGAAGTCTCGGTGGAAACTGCGGTGCCGCTCTCCCTCATCGCCAGCGAACTCGTCCTCAACTCGCTCAAACATGCTTTTCATGGTCGGCGCGAAGGAACGCTGACCGTGCGCCTGACCCGCGAGGACGGCACCTGCCGTTTGTTCGTCGGCGACGATGGCCCCGGCATGCAACCGCCCGACCCGGGTCGCACCGGCGTCGGTCTGCAACTCATCGAGGGTCTCACCAGACAAATCAAAGGCCGCCGCGAAGTCGTTTCCGGACCCGGGGTCGGCACCACCATCAGTTGGGAACAATGAATACATCCAACCAACCCCGCATCCTCATCGTCGAGGATGAGGCCATCACGGCGATGGATCTCGCCGCAGAATTGCGCGGCTTGGGCTACGACGTCTGCGGCACCGCGGACACGGCCGAAGGCGCGCTCGAAGCGGTCGAGCGCGAGGCACCCGATCTGGTCCTCATGGACATCCGCCTCGGCGGCGGCGGCGACGGCATCGATGCCGCGAGTCGTCTCTCCGGCCACCAGGATGTTGCGGTCGTGTTTCTCACCGCCCACTCCGATGAGGAGACGCTCTCTCGCGCCTTGGCTGTCTCGCCCTACGGCTACATCGTCAAACCCTTCCGCGCCCGTGAATTGAAAGTCGCCGTCGAGTTGGCGCTGAGCAAACACGCCGCCCAGCAGGCCGCCACGGAAAAGATGTCCGAGCTCGTCCTGACCGATCCGCTCACCGGGTTGGCCAACCGCCGTCATTTCGACCAGACGCTGGCTTCCGAATGGGATCGCGCCGCCCGCGAGGACCATTCGCTGGCCGTCCTCATGGTCGACATCGACCACTTCAAGAGGTTCAACGACACCCACGGACACGCGGCCGGCGACGTTTGTCTGCAGACCGTGGCCCGCGCCATGCAGGAGCACTGCGGGCGCCCGGGTGATCTCGTTTGCCGATGGGGCGGGGAGGAGTTTGCCGTCATTTTGCCCGCGACCGACGCCGCCGGAGCCATGCATCTGGCGTGCGAACTGGTCGAAGTCGTGCGCTCTCTCGGGCTGGCCCACGGCAACTCTCCGGCGGCTCCGGTGGTGACCATCTCGGTCGGGGCTGCTGCGGCCCAGCCGGACGAGGGCGGTACCGCTGCCGCGCTGGTCGAAAAGGCCGACGCTGCCCTCTACGCCGCGAAGCAAGCCGGCCGCAACCGGGCGGACGGTGCGGGGTGAGTCCGGTCTGGCCGGGCGATCACCCTTCTTTCTCCGCAGGGCGCGTGTGCAGGATGTCTCCCAGCCACCAGCTGATGCCGCGCGCGGCCAGTTCCGCCATGGCCACGGGATGTTTTTCCAGTTGGCGCAAAACTTGCGCGGTGAAGTCGGTCTCGGGTTTGTGCTCTGTGCCGGAGACTTGCATCGTGCACCAGTGAAGCCCGTCTTCGCTGCGGGCAAACACCGTGGTGGTGGCCTCGGGCAGCCACTGCAGTGATGATGCGGGTAACCCGACGAGGATAGTTCCGCTCATTTGTCCGTCGGGAGCGATGCGCAGTGCTCCCCGCAGTCCGGCTTGTCCCGGGGCGAGCACCTCGATTTCGTCGACAAGCAGGCCGTTTTGGTCCTGCTGCCACCGGCACGAGGCCGCGGTCAATTCGATCTCGGAGTAGTGCTGCGTCTTGAGGAAGCGGTCAAGGAAGGCTTGAAAACGGAATCCGGCGAGTTGGGTGTCCCGTAGTCGGACGGTGCCGCCGCCGGAGCCTGTGGCTACGGCAGTCCCGTTCCATGACCATGCGAGGTTCCCGCTGATTGTTCCCCGCAGGCTGCCCGCGATCCGCGGCGGGAGATAGGCGCCGAGAGGCACGCCCGAGACATCCACGGCCAGGGTTGCGTCCGATGTCCGCGTGTTCCATGAACCGGTACCGTTGGCGGTCATCGATCCGTCGGCCCGCACCGAGAGGCTGTCGACGCGGACCATGTCGCCTTCCATGACATAAGAAACCGAGGCTTCATCGATCGCGATCTGGGCCAAAGAAGATTGTCCCGCGCGGGCAGCCAGCCCGTTGAGGTATTCCCAATTCTTCAACTCGCCGCCGGCCAAGGAAACGGTGCCGCCACCCGTCACCTGGCCTCCCGAGGCGGCAGTGGCGTAGTCCAAGGTGCCGTTGAGTCGCCCGCTGAGAATTTTGGCCACTTCGGAGGGCAGAAAGGGTGCGATATCGAGCGCGTCGATGTGCGCGGAGGCCTTGATGCTTTTGTCGGCATGCTGCCCGAGTCGCAGCGCGAGTTGCAGGTTGCTGCGCGGGGAAGAAGGCTCGCGCAGATAAAGATAACCGATGTCGATTGCTTCCCGCGTGACGTAGACTTCGAGCGCATCGATGGCCATGGCAGGATAGCCCGGATAAAGCAGACGGCCGCCCTTTCCGAAATATTTGAAATTTTTTCCGATCATCATCGCTCCGATGTGCTGGGCTTCGCCGCGGACGGTTTCCTCGCCGAAGGGAAGGTCGATGGTGGTGTCCGGGCAATCGATCCAACTGCAGTGGAATCGTGAGGGCATCAAGAAGGCGTACCATGGCTTCGGGGGAACAACGGGATCATCCGCTTTGAGCGCGTTGTCCGGATTGACGAGCTTGAAGTCGGTCTTGGCGATTTGGATCAGCGGCACGCTCCATTCGCCGCGCACAATGCCCCAGACATCGAACGAGCCGCGTGCTTGGCGGGTGTCGAGTGCTCCGATGGCTTGCCCGGGCCAGCCTTTGCTCGAGAAGTTTTCCGCCGCAACGCTCCAGTCGGGTTGCAACAGGAGGGGTCCGAACTGCCCGTCGACTTTGAGGGCGTGCGAAACGCTCTGCGAAAGCATCTTGTTGAAGGCCTCTCCGGCGACCCACGTGACGAGAAAACTGGGTGGCTGCTGCAACGCCGCGGTCAAAGCCAGCAGCACCACAACCGCCAAGCTGGCTGTCCAGCCAAGGAAGCGCTTCATGGACTCAGGGTAATTTTCCATCCAGAAAGGCTCAATCTCTCTTGCAAGTCGGGTTTAAAAAACGAGAACAAGCACCCGATTTGTGCTCCAAGGCCCGCTCGTGGTGTTGTTTTTGAACATTCGCCGCTGCCGCAGGTCAAAACCCATACGTTATGAGATTGTGGCTTCTGTCTTTGGCTCTCAGTGCCTCGCTTCTGAGCGGGTGCGCCTCCATGTGCAAAACGAAATCGTCCTGCGGCACGTCTGGCGGTTGCTGCAAAAGCCAATGTTGCGCGGAGAAGTGCGGCAAACCTTCCAAGTGCTGCACGCCTGGCGCTGCGCGAGCCGAAGGCTGTTGAATTTGATTTGTTAGGGGGGTAAAGGGCGTCCGCACATGGGGTTGTGGGCGCCCTTATCCTTTGCGTTGAACGGTTGTGTTCAAGGCCCCTTGCTTGGTGCCCGTTCAGCCGCGTCGCCGTGCTGCTTGCCGGCCAACTCGGGTGGATGCGGGGTTGGGCTGGGTGCTTCTTCCATGGCCAAGAGTTGGCTGACCGTGACAAATTCAAACCCCTTGGCCTTCAGTGCCGCGATGGCCTTCGGAGCGGCCGCGATCGTTCCCGGGTGTATGTCATGGGCCAGCAGGATGGCTCCCGGCCGCGCCCCTTGCACCAGTCGCCGCGCCACGGTGTCCGAGCCGGGCTTCTTCCAATCCTTCGGATCGACCGACCACAGAACCATGTCCAGCTGGTACTTGCCGAGGATCTGGTCCTTCACCCTGTCGTTGTAAAGGCCGTAGGTCGGGCGCATGAGCGTCACTTTCTGCCCGGTATTTTCTTCGATGATGGCGGTTGTGTCGCGGATTTGGCGTTCCAGTTGCTGGTCGTTCAGGGAGGTCAGTTTCGGGTGATCCCAAGTGTGGTTGGCGACCTCATGGCCCTCGGCGGCCATGCGTCGGACGATTTGAGGATGGGCTTCAACCAGGCTGCCGAGCACGAAAAACGTGGCAGGCACTTGTTCCCGCTGCAGAACGTCGAGCAGTTGCGGTGTGAGTTTGCCGTGCGGACCGTCGTCGAAAGTGAGAGCGACCGCTTTGCGCGCGGTATTGACCGCTCGGTGAAGGCCGGGGCGTGGTCGGGCGGGCGCGGCGGTTTCCGGATGCAGGGCCATGCTTGAGCCACTGCGTTCGGCGGCGGGCGCTACGTTTGTCTCGTCCCTGACCGGATAGGCAAGGGATCCGGATCCGGGATTGAGGTGAGCGGGGTGGCTTATCTCCGCGGGGTCGGTCGGAGCCGTATAGGGGGCCGGCCGTGGCGGCGACTCGTCCTGCGGCGTGGCTGGAGCGAGCGGAATCGGAATATCTTCGGCTTGGCAGGTGCCCGCTGAGGTCAAAAAACCCGCGGCAAAGACGGCTAACAGGCACCCCGGTTTCATTGCGTTCTGTATCGTCCATGCCCGCGGTTTTGGCAACCGCGGCGGTTGGTCCAGATTGTGCTTTGCCGCGCTTGCAGGGCTTGTTTAATTTTGATCCGTCCGGACCGCTGTCCGGTGTAAATTCTCTGAACAATCCATGAAAAAATACCTCGTTCTTGCCTCATTGCTCGCCCTGGCTTCCATGTCCTTCGCCGATGATGACGACAGCTCGAAAGAGATCCGCAACACCTCGGTGGTCGAATCGGGAACCTACCAAGTGACCGCCAAGAAGGTTGATCCGGAGGAGAAGGAGATCTACGTGACCATGGAGGACGGCAAAATTCTCGAACTGTACTTCAGTGCCTCGACCAAACTGACCAAGGGGGGACAAGAAGTCGCCTTTGATGCCTTGACCAAAGGCCAAAAGCTGGAGGTGCAGGTGGAGAAATCCGGCACGAAGCTCAAGCCACTGGCTGTCAAGATTATCGAATAACCGGCGGTGGCCCGGAGGGCGGGTCAGCTCCGCAGTCCCCATGGCGTTTACGACGCGAAAGTTTCACCGTGTTCTCTCGCCGGGTTTGTTTGTGCTCGTCGCCACAAGCGCGGTCACGGGCGTGGCTTACCGTGCGGGCAAGAAGTGGTTCGGCGTGGACGGTCAGACCGGCCAGTCCATCATGGAGTGGCATACCGGCGAGTGGTTGGGGCCGGCCTGGTCACCCTACTACGTCCTTGTCACGGGTCTCGGCCTGCTGTTTCTCATCGCCACCGGCTTGATCATGTTGCGCCGGCGGGGCGGAAAGGGGTTCGCGCGCTGGGGGCACCGGGTTCTGGGGGGAGTGCTTCTTCTCCCGTTGACGGCCACGGCCGCCACCGGCGTCCTCTACAAGGTCGGACAGGCTTGGTTCGGCATTTCCGAGGAATTCGCAGATCTGCTCATGACCATCCACGAGGGTGCGTGGCTCGGGAAACATCTGAAGGTTTGGTATGTGGTGGTCACCGGAGGGGGACTGCTGGCCATGGGGCTCTTCGGACTCCTGCTCCTGCGGCGCAAAAGAAGCTAGTTGTCTGCCGGAGTGGCTGCGGTCGATTCATCGTCCAGAGGTTCGACGGCGACCCAGTCGACGAGCATCGTGCGGTAACCATTCCACTCGGCGCGGCCGGCCCAAGGCATCTGCCTCAGGCCGACGATGAGGTTGGCGGGTCTTTGCGGGACGACCGCCGTGATGACTGCCTGCTCGACCCCGTCGACAAGGAAGCGCACCGAGTTGGTGCGCCATTCGATGGCGTAAGTGTGGAATCTGCCGTCCTGATGGGAGGTGCGCTTGCCCGAGGCGTCGACGATGGGCATTTTGAGCGTGCGCGCCGGGAGCAGCGTTGCGGTGTCGGCTGCGGCGTAGGTGTTCAGGCGCACGTCGGTCCAACCGCCCGCCGCGCCGGTCAGATGCCCCGGGGCGGTGCCTTCGGCGTCGGCGGCCGCGATTTCGATATCTATCTCGTCGAGCGTTTCGTCTTCACGATGGGTGAAAATCATAGAAGCAACACCCGGAATCGCCGCATCCCGGGCGCGCATGGTCAGCCGATGTCCGGGTTCAAGCGGACCGAATGTGATCGTCTGGAACGGCCAGGAGGAGCGGTTGCGCGGCTGTCTCTCGAGCCAAGACCGGCGGACTGATAGGTACGCAAACCCGTCTCCCGGGACGATCTGCTGCCAGTCCGTCGCCGGGGCGAGTTCGGCGCGGTAGTGCCAGCGGTATCCCGGTGGCGCGACCGGTTGGCCCGGATGCTGGAAATTCTCGCGATACTCCAGGGCGTGCGCGGTGGCGGTTCCGAGCAAGGCGGCGGCGAGGAGTTCAGGACCCCACCACGCGCGCCCGGCGGTTTTTCGGCACCACATTGCAGGCATCGATAATGAGGGGCACATGGTCGGCGAGTTGTTCGTAATGCACGCCGGGATGCGCTGTGCAAACGATGGCCGCGTCGAAAGTGGAAAGATTGGGCTCCGACCAAGCCATGGAGGAACGGCCGGCCCAAGGGCCGTGGCCCGGGGGAATCCGGGGCACGTGCTCGTCGTGGTATTCGACCTCCGCCCCCTTTTTGGCGAGCAGGTCCATGATGTGGTAGCAGGGCGATTCGCGGTCGTCGGAAATACCGGGCTTGTAGGCGAGACCGAGCACCAATACCCGAGCTCCCCGTAAAGACTTTCCGTCGGCGTTCATGGCCTCCAGCAGATGGTTGACCACGTAGTAAGGCATCGAGCGGTTGATCTGGCCGGCCAATTCGATGAAGCGTGTGTCGTGGTTGAACTCCTTGGCTCTCCACGTGAGGTAAAAAGGGTCGATCGGAATGCAGTGTCCGCCCACGCCGGGCCCGGGGTAAAACGGCATGTAGCCGAATGGTTTGGTCTTGGCCGCGTCGATGACCTCCCAAATGTCGATACCCATCGAGGCATAGACGCGCTTCAGTTCGTTGACCAAGGCGATATTGATGAAGCGGAAAATATTTTCGGTGAGCTTGACGGCCTCGGCGGTGTCGCAGTCCTTGACCGGAACGAGGTGTTTGACGACGTGCGCGTAAAGTTCCTGGCCGCGCTCGAGGCAGCCGGGGGTGAGGCCGCCGATGACCTTCGGCATGTCGCCGATCACGCTGCGTTTGTTGCCGGGATCCTCGCGTTCCGGAGAAAAGACGAGTGCGAAATCCGTGCCCGCTTTGAGTTTGGAGCCCTTTTCCAGAACGGCGCACAATTCCTCGCGCGTGGTGCCCGGATAGGTGCTCGATTCGAGCGAAACCAGCATGCCGCGCCGCAAATGCGGAGCGATCTCGGCCCCGGCTTGGAGGATATGCGAAAGGTCCGGATCCTGATGTTTACGCAGGGGGGTGGGGACACAAATGATGACGGCTTCGCATTCCGCCAACCTGCCTTTGTCCGTGGTGAATTCGAGCCGGTTGGTTTGCAACGCCTTGGCGATCGCGTCCGTGGGGAGATGGGAAAGGGGGCTGCGGCCGTTTTGCAGATCGCGGACGCGTTGGTCGTCGGCGTCCAACCCGAGTACGCGGCAACCGGCGCTGACGAAACCGAGGGCGAGGGGTATCCCGACGTAGCCGAGTCCGACGATGGCGACTTCGTGGCGCGCGTGGTTCGGTTTGGCGATCATGCAGAGGGCGCACCTTCACCGATGCGCTCCATCCGTGCGCCGAGGTCGCGGCGGCGGAAGAGGAAGTATTGGAGCATGCCGACCAACGCGGACAATTGACGCCACTGGTGGTAACCAAGGTTGTCGGTGAGGATGGCGGCGATCATTTTCCAGAAATCACCCCACGAGGCCGTGCGCAAACGGGACATCTCCGTCAGCAGAACCGCCAGCAGACTGAGGAAAACGCCGGTGATGTAGGCCAGGAAGAACATGATCAGAACCTCTGTCCAGCCGACCACACCGGTGGCGAGCAGGGCCACCGCGAGAATATACGCGGTGATCTCGACCAGCGGGGCGAACGCCTCGAAAACGATGAAGAACGGCATCCCGAAAAGGCCGGTCAAGCCGTAACGCGGGTTCAGGATCATGCGCCAGTTGCGGAATAGCGCCTCGAATGTGCCGCGTTGCCACCGGTTGCGCTGGGAGGCGTACAGTTTGGCCGTCTCCGGCACCTCGGTGAAGCAGACGGCATCCGGGGTGAAGACGAGTTTGCCGCCGTTTTTTTCGCGGCGGTCGAACACGTGCTTGTTGAGGCGGATGGTGAACTCGATGTCGTCGGTAATGGCTTGGGCCCACGACCCCCCGAGTTTTTCGAAGATCCCCTTTTTCACGAGGAGCAGAGCCCCCGAAATACAGAGCATGCTGTTGAGGCGGCACAGTCCCGTGCGCGACCACTGGAAGCTCCGCGCGTATTCGACCTCTTGATTGAGGCCCAGCATGGTCGGGGGGAGGCCGCGCCGGACAATGACGCCCTGTTCCAGCACCAGACCGTTGGAAGGCCGGACCACCCCGGCCGAGGCAACGATACCCGAATCAAGAAGGAAGGGGCGGGCCATGTGGAGCAAGCCATCGGGTTCGAGCACCGAGTCGGCATCGGTGACGAGCAGGAGCGGACAGCGGGCCATGGTCACAGCCGCATTGATGGCGTCGGCCCGTCGCCCATTCTCCTTGGTCAGCACCGTGAGATTGGGGTGATCGGGGGACTCGAAGACGGCTTTCACCTTTTCCGTCTCCAAGTGCTTCGGACCGTGGCGCTCCACCCGGCGCAGGTTGAAGTGCTCGATGAGCACATCAAGCGTTCGATCGGTGGATCCGTCGTCCACGATGATGACTTCGTGGGAGGGGTAATTCAGGCGCAGGAGATTCTCCGTAGTGTTGATGATGATGGCCGACTCGTTGTGGGCCGGCACGATGATCGAGACGGGCATGGAGAGGTCGGACCGTGCGATGCGGTCGAACTCGGCGAAAGTGATGCCCTTGTTGTATTTGCGCGTCTGTGCCGAACCGACGAGAACAAGCGCCAGGTAAATGCCGTGCAGGACGATGAAATAGACCAGGATGAACGACAGGAGAAAATAAACGACGGTCATCATGATGACGCTCCTTGGTTGAAGATCCCATGCTCTTCCAGGACTTGGATGCACATATCGCGCGCATAGCGGTCCGTGGCGCCGCGCGCCGCCTCTTTGAGGGCGTCGAGGCCGGGTTGGCCCAGTGCGAACAGCGCCTGCGCGGAGGAAAAACGCACCCACCAGGCCGAATCGGCGAGCGTGGCAACCAGGTTGCCGATCTCGTCCGTCCCGCGCAGTTTGCCGATGGCTTGGACGGCGGCATTACGGACTTCCCAGGACGGGTCTTCCGTCAGCTTGGTCAACGAGGGAAGGACCGATCGATCGCCGATATTCCCGAGCGCCCGCGCGGCGTTGAGACGGACGCGGAACTCGGAATGCTTGAGCAGGGCGGTTAACGGCGCAACGGCCGCGCGACAGCGGAGCATGCCGAGCACACGCGAGGCAACATTGAGCACGCTCTCGGAGCGCCCGGAACCGGCGTCGTGCACGACGGCGAGCAGGGGTTCATTGGCGTCCTCTCCCATTTCGTAAAGGATTTCCGCGGTGCGGCGCTCGTTGAGTTCTCCGGGAACATCGAAAGCGGCAAGAATCGGTTCGACTGCGGCCGCCGAGCGGAGGGCGACAAGCGAGCGGGCGGCGGCGAAGCGGACAACCAGAACTTCGTCCTGCAGGGCGGTGATAAGTTCGTCGACCGTGCCGTGATCGCCGAGGTAGCCAAGGCGCTCGGCCGCTGCGAGGCGGTTTTCCCACTTGCGGCCTTGCAGATCCGCCCGGAGATCGGTGCGCATGGGAAGTACGGCGAAGAGGGCGTGCAGCCTTGGGCGGTCGGCGGGACGCAAATGTTCGGAGACCTCCATGAGCAAAGCCAAAGCCTCGTCCGGATCCTTCGTGAGCTGGGGCGTCACTTCTTCGACTCCTTTCCGCCCCGCCACAAAGCCGGCTACGAGCGGCTCCACCCGGTGGCGGTAGCGGGACCGGTGTGTGGCGCGACTTTCCGCTTTCAACCGGATGACGACGATGACCCCGAGCAGCAGCAGGCTCAGTCCGCTGAGCAGCACGGAAAGATTCGTGGCGATCCGCAGTATATCTGGTCCTAAAATTTCCATATGAGTCCGATGGTCGGCGTCAGTTGCTGGTAAAGCTCGTCGTTGCTGTCCTGCTTGAGTCGGTAAACGTATTGCACACCGCCGAACACGCTGAGGTCCTTGGTGATCGGTTGCCGGTAGAACAGCGAGTAAGTGTAGGCGGGAGAGAGGCCGGTCTCGTTGGTGCCGAAGTCAAGGTCCGGGTCGGTTCCGTAAGCGAAGCCGATGGTGAGGCGTCCGCCGCCGGGCAAATTTCCCCAGTTGAGGGTGCCGGAGTAGTAATTGTAGCCGAAGTCGTTGAAGGCCCAACCGCGGGCGTAGCGAAGGGTGAGGAAAATATCGTCGTTGTACCAAAGGGTGAGGCCCGGCTTGATCTGCTCGATGGATCCCGGGCCGACTGGTCCCAAGCCGGAAAAGTTGAATTGCTGGTAGTCGAGCAGGAGGGTGATGCGTTGGTGCACCTGCCATTCCACGCCGCCAGCGTAGATCTGGTCGGGAGAGAAGTCGGGTTCGGGGGTAAAGGAGAGCTTGGAGTGGATCTCGAGAAATTTCCACGGGTACCAAGAGACAAACCCGCTGTACATGATGTCGTTGCCGGCAGGGGGGCGCTGCATCAGGTCGATCTCCGCGCCGATGAGAAAAGTGCGGGTCACGCGATACATCAATTGAATGTCTTCCTCCTGCCAGCTCTCCCGGCCTTTGTTGAAGAAGCTCCAGCTGAATGACGGGACGAGAATCCAGCGCCGAAAGGGTTCTGTCTGCGTGACTTCAACCGGATTCGCAAGACGCTCCTGCAGCGCGGCTTCCTCTTGGGTTGTGGTGGCGACAGCCTGCGCGCCGGCGGGCGTCGAAAAAAGGCTGGTGGCCAGTAGGATGACGGGGATCGTTCTCATGCGTGGAGGGCAACTGGTCCGCGGCGGCACCGGGCGAGGAGGTCGTCGATAGTGTCCTCCAGAGTGAACCGCGGACGGAAGCCGGTGAGTTGCTGCAGTCTCGTGGTGACCGGGCGGCGGCGCATGATGTGCTCGAAGCGGGCGCCGTAGGCTTCTTCGAAGGGGATGAAAGAAATATCCGAGGAACTGCCGCTTCGCTCGATGACGAGCTTGGCCAACTCCAGAATGGAAATTTCGCGCGTGGTTCCGATGTTAACGGGCCTGCCGTAAGCAGCCGGGCAGCCCGCGAGAAGATCCAGGGCGGTCACCGTGTCGCGCACATCGCAGAAAGAGCGTGTTTGCGTGCCGTCACCGAAGACGGTGAGAGGTTCCCCGTTGACAGCCTCATCGACAAAGCGTGGCAGCACAAAGCCGTAAGTGCCAGTTTGCCGAGGGCCCGCGGCGTTGAACAGGCGCGCCACTGCGACCGGCAGGTCGAAAGACTGGCCGTAGGCAATGGCCTGGATCTCGTTGACCAGTTTGCTCAATCCGTAGCCAGTCAAGCCGCCGTCGTGCGGTGTGAAGACCACGTTGTCGTCCTCGGCGAGTTCTTTGGCCGACGAGTGGCCGTAGACCGAGGAACTGGAGGCAATGACCACCTGCGGGCTGCGCCCGGAGCGGGCCGCCGCTTCGAGGACTGCTTCCGTGCCTCCCACGTTCACTTTGGTGATGCGGACGGGGTTTTTAAGCACCCGGAACATTCCGACCACCGCGGCGAGATGGTAGATGCGGTCCGTTGACTTGGCCGCTTCCATCAAGCCGGGCCACTCCAGAAGATCCGTCTGCACAAAGCGGAAACTCGGATGATCCGTGAAAGCCTCGATATTTGCGGCCTTGCCCGTGCTCAGATCATCGACCACCACAACGTCATCGCCGCGATTTAGATGATAGTCTGCTACGTGCGATCCGATGAACCCTGCTCCACCGGTGATTAGGACTTTCATCTCATTTCCTCCAAATCCAGTTTCCGGCGGGCTCGACAGTGCCGCAAGTCAAAACGAACGTTTTGCGGAATACGGGTGGGTTGGCGTTGGTGGGTGTCATCGCACTTGCCGCGTCCGTTGCGCATGCACACATGCACTGAAGCGGATGGCATAGGGCAAATAATCCCTGCTTGGCATAGGTGAAACGGGGCCTGGTCGACGCAAGAAGGGGAAGACTTCGTTGACTTCCTGTTTCGGAGGCGCGCGAAATGGGTTGCTTGGCGGGACGTTGCATGAGAATAGACATTCTTATGAAAGTCATCGCTATCCTTGCTCTCTCCGCATTGTCCGTGGTTTGCCCTGTTGAAGCAGCTGCACCCAAGATCAATCCGATCGACCTTCCGGAATACGTTCGCGAGTGGTTCTCGGGCCATGACTTCACGGGCAAGCCCAAGGTCACGGGCAAATACCACCAGTCCCGCCTCAACGGCACCAATTTCGAAGGGATGAAATTCGACCATGCCTCCTTCGAGCAGTGCGACTTGGCCGAGGCGAATATGAAGGGTGCGGTGTTCGGGTCCGGCACGAAATTTTACCTTTGCACAATGAACGGCGCGGATTTGACGGGAGCCGATTTCGCCGGGGCGGAGATTGAAGCGGTTAACTTCCGCGGCGCCGACTTGCGCGGGGCGAAGAACCTGGTGGATGTGCAGAAAGCGAACTTCCAGCGTGCCGATTTGCGCGGAGCGGATCTTTCGAAATTGAAGCAACCTTTGGTCGAATTGGAGTGGGATGATGCGATCTTCGACGAGACGACCAAGTTCCCCGAGGGATTCGACCCGGTCAAAGCGGGCGCCAAGACGGCAGAGTAAGCGGCGGAAACTGCGGGCAGGGCTTCACGCCATGGTCGCAGACTCCCGCTGTCGCGATAGGTTCAAGACATGGCCGATTTGCCCCCGGAGCTTGAGCTGGCTCTGCTTGCGTTGGTCCGCGAAAAGTTGTTCGACGGCGGCGAGGCGTTGACGATCGCGACAGACCTTTTTGCCGCAGGCCTTGATTCGATGGGGATCATGCAGTTGATGATTCTCGTCGAGGAGCGTTTCGGGGTCCGGATCCCGGAGTCCGCGGTGACGCGGGAAAATTTCGCCACGGTAGCGAGCTTCGCCGCCATGGTCCGGCGCTGCGGTGCGCCGGCATGAGTAACTCCCCGGTCCGCCCCCGCCTGCGTGCGCCTTTGGGAGGGTGTGACGCTTATCTGCTGGCGCTCGAGGACTTGATGCTCCGGTCGGGGCAGGGGCACCATGTCGGGGTCACGGTGTTGGAATTGGGTGCGGGATTCGAGCCGGGGCGTTTGGCGGAAGCGGCGCTCGCGTTCGGGGCAAGTCAGCCGATCCTCAATGCCCGATTGCATCGCGGGTTGCCGGGGACGGTGCCAACTTGGTGCCAAGGGTCCGGGGCGGGCGTGGAGGTGGAGTGTCACAAAAACGGAACGGGCTGGCTTGAGGTGGCCAAGAGCCGGTTGCAGGGTGGTTGGCCGGGGCGTTTGCGGTTCGATGTGATCCCTGGTGGAGCGGGGACGATTGTGCTCATGAGTTGGAGTCACCTGCTGCTCGACGCCCGCGGGGTGGAACTGGCCTTGGCCGAGGTGGCGCGCTTGGGGAACGATCCGGCGGCGGTGGCGGAGAAGGACTCCCACGCGTTGCCGTTCGCCCGGCGCCGATCGTGGCTCGCCGAATTCCGTGCGGTGCGTCCGTTTCTTCGCCGTTATTGGTCTTTGCGTGAGGACCGCGTGATTTGTCCGGGCGCGGCGCCGGCACGGGCGGGGCAGGCGTGTTTTGACGTGGTGAGATTCAGCAGGGAGGAGACCTCGGCGATGAAGCGGCGGGCCGAGCCGCTGACAGGGGGTATTTTCGCTTTGCCGTGGTTTTTGGCTGTGACCATGCGCGCGCATGCGGCGGTCTTCCGGGTGCGCGGTGTAGACGAGGGTTCGCTCGAGTGCACCATCTCCGCGCAGGGAAGAAAGCGAGGGCTGGGCGGGCCCATCTTCCAGAACCAGGTGTCGCAATTGTTCTTCGCTCTGCCGCTGGCCGGTTTGACCTCGTTGGAAGAGGCGGTCCGGGCGTTGCAGGAGCAATTCGCCGCGATGACGCGGGAGCGCTTCGACAGGGCCTTTATCGTCATGGTCGATTGGATGCGGCGGTTGCCGGCACCGCTTTACCGTCGATTTTTGCGGCGGGAGGCTTCCGGGCAGTTGGCTTCGTTTTATCATGCGCACACAGGCGAGTTTCTGCCGGGTGTTCGCAAGTTCTGCGGCGGCATCGTTGCGGACGGTTGGCACATACCATCCGTGCCCCAGCCGCCCGGGACGGGCCTCTTTTTCAGCGAGCGCGAAGGAAGGTTGACCGCCTCGCTGTGCTGGCGGGACGGGGTGATTTCGGAGTCCGAGCGGGCCTTGATGCTGGAGAGCGTGCGCGCGGATTTGCTGGGTGGCTCATAGTCGCGGGTTGAAGCTCCGCCGCCGACCAGCCAGTCTTTCCGGCGCTTGAAAAGAGAAGCGGAAAATATTGCCAGCGTGGTTCTCGGTCGCGCCGGGGAGGCTCCAGACCGGATGGCCTTTCTCGGGCGCGACGGGGACTATTCTTACGGCAAGCTGGCGGCGGATGTGGGAATTCTGGCATCGGCTTTGGCCGCTTTGCCGGGTTGGGCGGAAATGGGGGTTCCGCGTGTCGGCGTCTTTTGTCCGGACGGGGTGCGTCACGCTGTCCTCATGTTGGCGGTAATGAAGGCCGGAGGCTGCGCGGTGCCCATCGCCGGCGAATTGACGGAGTCCGAGCGCGAAGCATTGGTCAGGACGACGGCTCTTCACGGCGTGTTGTCCCGTGACGAGTCGGCATGGCCCGTGGGCACGGCCCGTCTCCTGTCGATGGGGGATGGCCATCGCTGGCAAAGCTTCGGCGCTGTCAATCCGGTGTTTCCGGTGGCCGAGTTTGAAAAGCTGGCGCCGGCGTTCGTTCGCTTCAGTTCCGGGACAACGGGTACATGCAAAGGCGTCGTGCTTTCGCATGCGACCTTGCGGGAGCGGCTCGATTCAGCCAACCGACGGCTGTCTATCACGGCGGCGGACCGTGTTCTTTGGACCTTGCCGATGGCGCATCACTTCGCCGTTTCGATCCTCTTGTATCTGCGGGAGGGGGCGACGGTGGTTTTGCCGGAGGGATCTTTGGGAGGCGATCTGCTTGCGGCGGCCCGGGAGCACGGCGCGACGGTTTTCTATGGTTCACCGTTCCAAGCGGCTTTGCTGGCGGCAGAGGACTCCGGCCTCGCGTGGCCCGCGCTGCGGTTGGCCGTGTCGACCGCGGCACCTTTGAGACGCGAAACGGCCGAGGACTTTTTCCGCCGCTACGGGATGCGTCTTTCGCAGGGATTCGGGATTATCGAGGCGGGTCTTCCTTTGCTCAGCACGTCCGGGCACGATCCCGGCGGGATTGGTATTCCGGATGACTTCGAGGTGCATCTGGCCGACCAGGAACTTTGTCTGCGCGGTCCGGGGCTCTTCGACGCTTATTTGTCGCCATGGCGTTCGCGGCGCGAGGTCATGGATGACGGCTGGTTCCACACCGGGGACTTGGCGCGTCGGGGTGACGACGGAAGTTTGCGCTTGGTCGGCCGGCTCAAGTCGGTGATCAACGTCGGCGGAAGCAAGTGCTTTCCCGAGGAGATCGAGGAGGTCCTGCGTGAGCATCCCGGGGTGTCCGAAGCGCGCGTGCACGGCGAGGAGCATGAGCGCTGGGGTATGCTCCCCGTGGCGGAGATTGTTCCGGCCGATGCGGCGGAGCCACCGCGCGAGAAGGATTTGTCGGCCCTGTGTCGCGCGCGCTTGGCGGCGCACAAAGTGCCGGTGCGTTACCGCGTGGTGGCCGAGTTGCCCCGCACGGCGAGCGGGAAAATCAGGCGGGCCTAAGCGGCCGCCGGGCGCGGCGCGGTGAAAGGAACAAGCAGTCCGCCTAAGAGGGCAACGCAGGCCTGGAGAAAGAAGCCTCCGAGCGCGGCGAGGGTGGCGGCGGCGGGAGCGATACCGAAGAGTCCGCCGAGCAGATGCTCGAAGAGCGTCTCACGGAGGCCGATGCCATAAAGTGTCACAGGAAGCATGGTGAGCGTGTCGACCAATGGCATAACGGCGTAAAGATCTGCGGGGGAAAGAGGCAGTCCGAAAGCGCGGGCGCTGAACCAATACGTCGTGAAATGGGCCATGAGAGCGACAACGGAAAGTCCGACGGCCGCCGCGACCGGGCGCGGATGCTTGCCCATCCACGCGAAGATGTGTCCCAACCGGACCGCCTGCGGGCGAATGCGGGCCGGTGCGAGGTGGATCCACTTTTCGTGCAGTCCCGGCCAGGTAGTCATCCACCAAAGAAGAACCAGCAAGGCGGCGATGCCGAGTACCACGCCGGCGGCGCCGAGGACGAGGTTGGATGCCGGGTCGGCGGCGAAGTCCGCGCGGCGAAGGAGAGGGAACACGATAGTGAGGACCAAGGCAAAAAGTCCGCATAGCCGGTCGGCCAGCACCGAGAGGGCGGCGCGCAGTTTGCGTGCCGGATGCAGGCGCATGACGTAAAGGATACGGAAGGCGTCACCGCCGCCCGAGCCGGGCAGGCCGAGGGAAAAGAAAAGTCCCGCTCCGGCAAAAGCGCAGGTGCGGCCGAAACCGACCGGCACGCCGAAGACCCGCAGCATCAGCCACCACCGCACGGCGCAGAGCAATTCGGTGAGGAGTGCGGTAAGGAGTCCGCCTCCCAGCCAGAGGAAGTCCGCCTCTCCGAGGACCCGCGCGGCCTCCGAGCGCAGGGCGGGATGGCTGAAGATCCGCCAGAGGAGAAAGGCGGAAAGCGTGATTTGCAGAATCAGCAGCCAGTGCTTGCGCATGCGAGGAGCGGGAATTGCACGATTGCGCGGCTCAGGTCGAGATACTTATTCTGCTTACGCATGGCTGAAGCATTTTCCAGCGAGGCGTGGGAATACGATGTCGCCGTGGTGGGCGGCGCGCTGAGCGGCGCAGCCACGGCGCTGTTGCTCAAACGCGAAGACCCGGATTTGCGGGTGCTGGTGATCGAGAAGAACGAGACCTTCAAGCGTCGCGTGGGCGAAGCGACGGTCGAGGTCAGTGCTTATTTTTTGTGCCGCGTGCTCGGGCTGACACAATTTTTGACCCAGACACAAATGTCAAAAAATGGGCTGCGGTTCTGGTTTGCCAACAAGGAGGCGGAGGATCTGGGCGGCTGTTCGGAAATCGGGGGAAAATATTTATCCACCGTACCCTCCTTCCTCATCGACCGCTCGGTAGTCGATGAAGAGGTCCTGCGGCGGGCGGAGGAGACTGGTGCGGATGTCTGGCGTCCGGCGGCCGTGACCTCGATCGCCTTGCATCCCGGTGGGGAGCAGACGCTGCAGGTTCGTACGGCCGAGGGACCAAAGACGGTGCGGGCGCGATGGGTTGTCGATGCCTCGGGGATCAAGGCCATGCTGGCGCGGGCCGAGGGGTGGCTCGAGCCGAACACGCGCCATCCCACCTTGTCGGCATGGTCCCGTTGGCGCGGGACAGGCGACTGGGATGCGGCTGCCTTGGGCGACCGCCATGAGGGCTGGCAGTCGTCCTATGTCGGGATCCGGGGAACGGCGACAAACCACATTGCAGGAGACGGTTGGTGGGCGTGGTGGATCGCCTTGAAAGGCGGTGACACAAGTATCGGCGTCGTGCTCGACCAGAGTTGTGCCGATTGGCCCGAGGAAAAATTGCCGGTGGGGGAAAAGTTGCGGGATTTCCTCGGTGCGCACCCCGCGGCGCGCGAGATGATGTCCGGAGCCGAGTTCGTCGCCGGCGATGTGCATTTCCGACGCAACCTGCCTTACTGCTCGCGTGTGCAGGCAGGGGACGGTTTTGTGCTGACCGGAGACGCTTCGGCCTTCCTCGATCCTCTTTACAGCCCGGGTATGGATTGGATCGCCTTCACCACGTTGGGGGCGGTGCGTCTGATTCGGGCTTGGCGGGCGGGTGAGGAGACCGGCGAACTGCTGGCCCGGCACAACGCGGACTTTCTCCTCAGCTACCAGCGTATGTTCGAGGCACTCTACGAGAACAAATACGAATACCTGGGGGATTATGACATCATGCGTCTGGCTTTCCGTCTCGATATCGCCCTTTATTATCTTTTTATCGTGAAGCCGATCTTTGCCGCCGGCGGCGCGGAGGGTTTTGTGCAGCCGCCCTACGCCGCGCGGGAGGCCGGACCGTTTTTCGCCATCATGCGTCTCTACAACCGGCGTTTCGCCGCCATGGCGCGCCAGCGGAGGGCGTCGGGAACTTTCGGATGCCACAATGCACGCGAGCGCGATCTGTTCGCGGGTTTCAATTTCCGCGTGCCATACCTGCTCAAGGTGATCCTCGGCGCATTGGCCGGCTGGTTCTGGCTGGAGGTGCGTGAGGGATGGCGCTCGTGGGGGCGGAGGAAACCCGCCCGCGAGGAATCTCCCGGCGCGGCGCCCGCCGTGATGGATTACGCGCTGACGCGGTAAGCGGCAAACTGGCGCGTGAGTCCCCAGACAGGCACGATGACCTCCGCAACGCGTCCGGATGCCACCAGTTCCAGTGCCCGCAGCGTGTCGGCGGCAGCCGAGAGGGTAAACCCGTCGCTGGCGTCGCGCTGTGCGCCGGCGAGGTCGCGTCCCGTTGTCTCTGCAGTCGCGCGTGTCCAACCCGTGGCGGTGCGGAGGAGGGGAGCTTGCGGCGGAAACCCGGCGAGACAACGTCCGGCGGCAACGATGGCCCCTCGTTTGTCGCGGAAGCCGTAGCCGTCCATGACGGTGTCGATGGCCGGTCCGTCGGCTGGTTCCACCAGCATGGCCACCGCTCCTTCGCAGGGTTGCAGCCCGCCGCGCAACAAGCCGCCGGCGTGGAGGGCATCGACTTCATGCGGTTCGAATTCCTCGGCGGCGAGGACAATCACTTGGTCGCAGTCGCCATTGGCCAGCCAGCACTGCGCGGTGCGAAGCGCGGACGCCCAGCATGTTTTGTCACCGATTTGGGAGTAGACCGGGCCACCGAGTCCCAGGGTGGCGACGGCGTGGCTGAGCGGGCTGTTGAAGACGGTCTCGGGGAACAGGACGGGGCTGGCGAAGCGGCGACCCTCGTCGGTGATTTGGCGGTAGAAGCGCACGCTGTAGACAAGGCAACCAAGGAAGAATGCCGCCACCACCCCGATGCGGGCTCGGTCTCCCGGAGGGGCAGATTGCAGGGCTTGGGAGACGGCTTCGACCATGTAATAGGTGATGGGGCTGGCCCGGCGAAGCCGGGGTTCTTTTTGCCATCGAACGAGGTCGGGATGCTCCTTGGCAATGAGTCCGGCTTGCACGGGAACGCCGGCGGCGGAAGCGGTGGCGGTGGCGGGCCACGGCGCAGTGATCGCCGCGTGACCGAAGCCGGCTGGCGTGACCGCGCCGGTGGATTTGACGGAGAGTTTCATCAATGCGTGAAAAGAACGGCCGCGTTGGATCCGCCAAAGCCCAGGTTCACACTCATGGCCGCGGACGGGGAGGAGGTTTCACCCGGGGCGACGAGCGCGGCGGCCACGAGGGGTTCGGGGTCACGAAGGTTGATCTGCGGGGGAAGTTGTCCGGTTTGCAAAGCGAGGAGACAAAGGACTGCCTCGATGGCGCCGGCTGCTCCGAGGGTGTGGCCGAGCGCCGCCTTGGTGGAGCTGAGTTTGGTCGGGCCGTTGCCGAACACGCGATGGAAGGCCTGCGCTTCGGCGCCGTCATTGAAGGGCGTGGCCGTGCCGTGCGCGTTGACATAGCCGACTTGCGACGCATCGAGACCGCTCTGCACGAGCGCCCTTCGCATGGCGCGTTCCAATGGTGCGCCGTCCGGGGCGGGTTGGGTGAGGTGATGAGTGTCGGTGGTATGTCCGTAACCGGCCACATGCCCGAGAATCCGGGCCCCCCGGTCGCGGGCGCGCCCGCTGTTTTCGAGTACGAGAAAGGCCGCGCCTTCTCCGAGCATGAGTCCGCGTCGTCCGCGATCAAAGGGACGGCAGGCGTCGGGGGCGAGGGATTGAAGTCCGTCGAAACCGGAAAAAACAAGTTCGCTCAAGGCCTCGTAGCCCCCGGCCAGGACAATGTCGGCCAAGCCGGCGCGGATGAGGTCGAAGGCATGGCCGATGGCATTCCCGCCGCCGGCGCAGGCATTGGCCACGGTCATGACGGGACCGTCGAAGCCGAACGTGTCATGGATGACGCCGATTTGCGCCTGGGATTGGTAATGGGCCACGCGGGCCGATTGCCCGGTGCGGATTCCCGACCAGAGGGTGCGGAGGAACTCCTCGCCTTTTTCCATGCCGCAGGCCGTGGTGCTGACGGACATTTCGAGGCGTGGCAGGACGCAGCGTTCTTGGTCATCGAGCAGTGCTGCCTGGGCGAGCGCCTCGCGAGCGGCAGGCAGGGCAAGACGAGTGGCGCGGCTGAGGCGCCCGAGTTGCTTCTCCGGGAACGCGGGCCAATCCGGAAGCGGGGCCTGTGCGCCCTCCGTAACCCGGCAGCCTTCGACGGCGATGGCGGTGAGCGGACCGCGGGCCGAGCGTCCGGCATAAACGGCTTCCCACGTCGCGGCCGCATCTCCGCCTAATGCGGTGACGCAACCAATGCCGGTGACAGCGACGGGCGGATACGGGCGATGGGACGACACAAACGTATTTCAGCGCAGGGCAGGCGCGATGGGGAGCATTTCCCGCAACTCACCCGGAGGCCAACTGGCGGCTCATCATGAACCGTCCGCGGGCGACAATGCGTTCTTGCACGAGGCACTCAGCTTCGAATTGGGCCAAGGCGCCGAATTCTTTAACGAGGGTGACGCGTGTTTCCAACGTGTCACCCGGGACCACGGCGCCCAGCACGCGGAATTGGTCGATGCCGGCGAGAAAGAGCGGCGTTTCGGGGTTCGAGGTTTCCTGCATCCAAAGGACGCCTGCGGTCTGCGCGGCGCATTCGACAAGCAGGACGGCGGGCATGAGAGGACGTCCCGGAAAATGGTCGGCAAAGAATGGCAGTGAAGGGTCGAGGGCTTTCCAGCCGGTTCCCCTGTTCGCTTCGTTCCGTGCGAAGCTGTCAACGAAGCGAAAGCCGGGGCCGTGCGGGGTCAGTGGAGGACTCATGGCAGAAGGAAAGCACTCTCTGGTAGCGGGCGGTTGGGGCGGAGGCGGGTGAATTCAAAGCGCATGACGGTGCCGCGCGGCAGGGTGAGGCTGAGAGAGCGCAATTGCAGGGTGCGGGCATCGATGATGTTCTCGATCCGCTCCGGTTGGAAGCGTCCCGGGGTGCGCGGGGTAAGCGTCACGATGTATGCGTTGCCTTGGCGTGTGACCGAGACCTTCATATCGCCGGGCGGTTGACTTCCGTGGAGGATGTCGCGCAGCGCGGTCAAGGCTCGGGCGGACGGATGGTCGGCCGGTCGAACAACGGGCGCGCGTCCGCTGCGCAACGCAGTGTAGTCCGAGCCGTCGAGCTGCATCGAGTCTCCGGCAGGATCGGTGTAGCTGATCCGAAGCTGGTTGGGGGCCCGGTAAAAAAGTTGCCCGTGGCTGATGGCCGGGGCGGGCAGGCCGGGTGCGGTCACGCTTTGGGTGAAGTCCGCCTCGAGGGTTTGCATTTCGCGCTGGGCGGCGAAGAAGCGTCGCTCCAGAGCTGCCGCCTCATCGGGCGACAAGGTGCCAGCAGTGCCGTTGGCGGTCAGGGCAACCAGGGAGAAGAAGATGCTCCGGAAGTTCATGTCAGTCGCAGCGCAGTGGAGCGAAATGATACCATTGCTCGGGGTAGGCGACAAAGAGGGGAACCAAGCATTCGGCGACCTGACGCGTGTAATGTTCCAAGGTGGCTGCACGACCCTCGGGCAGCCAGCGTGGTTGGATGTAGTCGCGGGCTTCAATGTGGTAGAGGCCGTCGGGTTGGCGCGTGATGCCAACTGGCACAATCGGGCAACCGGCGAGCAAGGCCAAAAGCACGGGCCCGGTGGAAAACCGGATGCGCCCGTGCGGCAGATCGACGGGTACGCTGTTGCCGTCGTACGGACGGTCGGCGAGCGAGGCAATGAACGCGCGTTGGTGCAGAGAGCGGACGATATCGAGGACAGAGAAAGAATCATTCCCGACCACGATCGTTTTCACCCCCCAGCGGGCCCGGAAATCCGCGCGCCATTCGGTCAGGGCGGTGGACGGTTCGGGAAGAGTGAGTGCCGTCATGGGAAAACCAAGCTCGGCCATGACGAGTCCGCCGAGTTCGAAAAATCCGAGGTGCCCGGTGACCAGAAGGCATCCCTTGCCCCCGTCCCGGGCGCGTTGCAGGTATTCGAAGCCTTGCCGGAATCCAAGCATGTCGACCACGTCGGAGGTCGGACGCATGGACAGCCGGCCGTAGGTGGAGAAATTTTCCGCCTGATTCATGAACAAACGGCAGGCGGAACCGAAACCGGCTTTGGCGGGATCAAGCAAGGAGAGGTTGTCCCGCACGGCGCGGACGGTGGCCGGATGCGTAAGGGCGTAGAAAAGGCCAAGAGCCCGCGAGATGAGCCAGGCGCCGCGGCGTCCGAGAAACTGCCACCCGAGGAGGATCCATTCAAACCCGCGCCGCCGGTAAAAAAAGCGATAGAACCCGCGTTGACGGTAATCATCCTGCGCGCTCGGCCGGAAAAAGGCCGGCAGCAAGACAAGGCAGGCCATAACGGCGGCGGCGATGCCGAAGTCCATGACGAGACCGAAATTGCGCAGGGCCGGTTGCCCGGTCAAGGCGGGCGCGCCGAAGCCGATGCACGCGCTGAGGCCGGTCAGCAGGATCGGCGCGGCAAGTTGGTTGTAAGTTCTGGTCAGATCCCCGCGCTGGTTCTGCAGGGCCATGAGAACATGCAGGCTGTAATCGACGACGAGCCCGACGAGCAAAGGCAGGCTGATCAGGGAGAGCGGGGTGAGTTGTGTTCCGGTGAGCCGGAGCAACCAAAGGAAGAGCGCCGCCGAGATGACCAGAGCCAGCAGGTTGAGGGCGACCATACGGATCGAGCGCTGGGCCACGGCGCAGAGAACAACAATGGCGGCCAGCATGGCGACGGTGAGCCGGGTGAAATCGCGGCGGGCCAGGTCGGTGACCTCTGCACTCAGCGAGATCCAGCTGGCCGGAAGGATGGAGGTTGCTGCAAGAGGCCAACCTGCCGCGGGCACGGGATTTTGCGCGGCGCCGGGAATACGGATGATAGCATAGGCACCTGCGGCATCGTGTCCCGCCACGGTTCGCAGCATTGCTTCGAGCGGTTCAAAGGCGTTCGTGTTGCCACGCGCAACCGCATCCAGAACCGCGGCAAATTGCAGGGTGGGTCCGGTCCACTCCGGACCGAGTCCGGCCTCGTCGAAAGCGCTGGTCAGTTGTGCGGTGGTGTCGCGATTCCACGACGCCAGATTGTCCGCTCTTTGCTTTTCCGAGGGTATGCGGGCGAGCAGCGCGGCGGCGTCGGTGCCGGGGAAGGAACTCGCCATAGCGGACGCGGTGGCGCGGATGGTGTCATGATCCGGTCCGCGCAGGACATAGATCGCATCATTCGCGGCGGGGTCGAGTTGTTGCAGCCATTCCTGCGCGGTGTAGGCCTCGCTGCCGACCGGCTTCAAACGGTCGAGTCCGGCCTCGTAAAAACCGGAGCGCGAGGACCACGGTTGCAGCCAGAGGAGGGAAAGCACGAGCGCGATGGCACTGCCCATGAGCAGTCCGCGGTGGCGTCCGGCGAAACGCGCGGCGGCGTTGCTGGCGCGGAAAAGCACCGGCGGGGCCTCGGGCGGACGGGCGGACAGGACAAGGCGCAGCGGCCAAGTAGCCAAGAGTGCGGAGGCCAGGAGGCCGGTGCCGACAAGGACTCCGAGTTCCCGCAAAGCGGGGAAGGATGTGAGGGCGAGAAAGTAAAAGGCCGAGGCGGTCACGGCTGCGCTGAACCAGATCGCGCGCCGCAGGGTACGCCAGGCCGCGGTGTCGTCGCGGTGTGGCGAAGCGAAATGATGGTAGACCAGGATACTGTAGTCCATGCCCACACCGAGAAGGATGGACGAGAAGCCGATACTTATAACATTTAGTCCCCCAAAAAAGACGCGTGCAGCGACGAGGCCGGCGAGTAACGCGAAGAACTGGAGGAACATGATCCAGCCGAGGGGACGCAGGGTGCGGTAAAAGATCCAAAACGCGCCCATCAGCAGGCAGGCGGCGGCTCCGACCATGAAAAGGATGTCGCGACGCATCTGGCGGGAAATGTCGGCGTTGAAAACGGGGCGCCCGGTGAACAGAACCTTGCCGACGGCGTCCTCCGGCAGGCCCTCGCGCAGCGCATCGACAAAGGCCGCGTCGGCATCGCTGTCCGCCAGGTCGGAGGATGGGGTGACGGCAAGAAAAGCGGGAGCCTCGTTCGCCGCCGGTTCCAAGGCGTCCGGAAGAAGTCCGAGCGGATCGAGTCGCGCGCGCATGATGTCGGCGGGATCGATGGTGCGGGCAAGACGCGCGGGCAGGTTGTCGAGGTTCCGGGCGACGATCGCGGGCTGCAGGGCCTCGGTCACGTTGGCGAAAAGCGCTTCGTCCGCCTGGAGAAGCATCCACGCGGCGAGGGTCCCTGCTTGCTCCTCGATGTGTTCCGCGGGCGTCGTGATGGCGGCGACCTGGGGAAGGCCGGTCAGGGCCGTGCGGGTCTCCGCCAGCAAAAGTTCGCGTTCCGCCGCAGGGAGCGAAGGATCCGGGACAGCGAAGACCTCGCTCTGTCCTGCGGCCAGATCCGCGTAGGCCTGGATCCCGCGCACGCTCGGCAAGTCTGGGGGGAGAACGGGCAGAAGCTCCGTTTCAAAGCGGAGGGTCAGGCCGGCCCACAGTCCGGTGGAGGCGAGGACGAGGAGAAAAAGAGTTCCCGGCAGCGAGCGGAGGAGAGCCATGAGGGGAATGGCTCGTCAGCGCAGCGACGGTATGGGGGGTACGATATCGAGACGGCGCTGCAGGCGGCAGAGAGCGTCGAACAAGCGGAGTCGCAGACGGTCGACCGGTCCGGGGTCGGTCTGACCGCCCACCAGTCGGGCTACGCTGCGGGGGATATGCAGGACGGGTTGCGGGCTCATGAACACCTCGAAGCCGGCACGGTCATAAAAAGCGCGGATGAGTCGGGTGTAGCGGTTCATCCAGGCGGTAACGCTGCGGGTGTAGGCCAAGCGTTCCCAGGTACGGAGAGGTCGTCCTTGGCGTTCGGCCTTGATCAGCAGGTCGGCGGCTCGCAGACCGGAGCGCAGGGCGAGCATGACGCCGGAGGAAAAGATCGGATCAACAAAACCCGCGGCATCGCCGGTCAGCAGAATGCGGCGGGTGGCGAAAGAACCGAACTTCCAACTGTAGTCAGCCGTGGTGCGCAAAGGTGTCGTGCGGCGGGCCCGCTGCAGGCGCGCCGCGGCGGCCGGGGCATCGGCGAGGGCTTGGTCGAAAAGGCCCGCGAATTCTTTCCCGCTGCCGCCCCGGAGTTGTTCGGCAGGCAGGACCAAGCCAACGGACATAAGGTTGCCTGCGAGGGGGATGAACCAAAACCACCCGCCGGCGGTGCGCACGATGGTGATGTGGCCTTCGGCTTTGCCCTCGTGGCGGACGGCTCCCTCGAAATGTGCGTAGATGGCGACGCGACGCGCCTTTTGCGTGCTCCGGCGGCGCAGACCGGCGCGCGATCCGGCGAAGGCGCAGCGCCCGCTGGCGTCGACCACCCAGCGGGCGGTGAGTTCGCGGGGGCCGTGCGGGCCCTCGGTGTGCAGGGTCATTTCGGGTGCGTCCGGATCGGAGAGGGAGGTGACACGCGTTCCCTCATGCACCGTGCAGCCGTTTTCGCGCGCGTGGTCGAGGAGCAACTGGTCGAAAGAGGCGCGCTCGACCTGATAGGTGAATTCGTGGCGCGGGGCCAGGTTGTCGCCGAACCAAAGGCGGTGACTGTGCGTGCCGTCGGCGGTGGCGAACTCCGCTCCGTATTTGCGCAGGAAACCGGCGTTCTCGAGCTTCTCCCAGACGCCGATCTCCCGGAGCAGATCGTTGCCGTGCGGGAGCAGGGATTCGCCGATGGCGAAGCGGGGAAACTTTTCCTTTTCGAGGATCGTGACCCGGAGCCCGGACTGGGCGAGACGAGTGCCGGCGGCACTTCCCGCCGGGCCGCCGCCAACGACGGCGACGTCGCAGGACTCGCGGTGCGGGGTCATGAGGCAGGGGGTGCGGCCAAGCGCCCGGCGATCCAGGCTTGGAGCACTCCAAGGCTTTGCAGTGCGTCCCGGGCGGTCGCGGGATCACCGATAGGCAGGCCGTATTCTTTTTCGACGGCGATGGACATTTGCAGGGCGTCGAGGGAATCAAGGCCGATGCTGTCCGGGCCGAATAGCGGGGTATCCGCCAGAATGCCATCCGGGTCGACTTTGACCATGCAGTTTTCGACGAGCATTTGCTTGAGGTGATCGATTGTTACTTCAGCCATCGGGAAACTCTGAATTTAAGAATTTCGCGGCTCAAGTAAAGGCCCTGCTCTCTATCCCGGCGGGCGGGCGGTGCGGTAGCCAAGACTGTGCAAGGCAACAACGAGCCGCTCCAGCGTGCGGGCACGGGTGCCCGGCCGCAGTCCGGGCACGGGACCCTCGTGGAGGAGGATGATTGCTCCGGGGTGCAATCTGCGGGTGATGCGCCCGACCACGTCCGCGGGATCATGGGGCACGCCGTCATATCCACGCGCCGACCACCCGGTGACGACCAACCCGGCTCTCGCCGCGGCGGAGTGGACGAAAGGGTTGGCCAAGCCGGCCGGAGCACGAAAGAAGCGTGGGCGGCGCGCGACGTGGCTGATGGCGTCGTTCGCGGCGACGATTTCGTTGCGGGCGCACGCGGGGGTGGCGGCCCAGAACGAGCAGGCAGAATGAGACCAGGTGTGGTTTTGCAAATCGTGGCCGGCCGCGGCGATGGCGCGAGCCGCCCCGGGGTAACGCCAGACTTTGCGGCCAATGGCGAAGAAAGTGGCCCGGGCTTCGTGCCGAGCGAGAACGTCGAGAATTTCCGGCGTGTCATGCGGGTCGGGGCCATCGTCGATGGTCAGCCAGACTTCGCGCTCGTTGGTGCGAAGCCGTCGCAGCACGGGTCCGTTCCACGCGCAATTCGCGGTAAGGGTCGGCGCGAGGAAAGCGGCTGCGGCAAGCAGGCCGCGGCGGTTGATGGCGCGCGGGTCGCGGCGCAGGGCCCCGGCCAGCGCTGCCCCGAGGGCGGTGGCGCAGAAGCCGAGGGTGAAGTTGCGGCGAAGATGGCCCTTCATTGCGGGATCAGGGACGGCCGCCCATGGTAACGGAGGAGTCGTGGGGCCAGCATGACGGACTTCAAAAGAAGAACGGCGTGTACCTGAGCGAGGAGAAGATTGTCCCTCAAATAGTCAAAGTGGCTGACCCCTCCCTGCCGGGCTGGGTGGTAGTGGACGCGGGTCGGAAGGTTGAGGGGCGGGACGCCGCGCCAATAGAGGCGCACGGCAAGTTGGGTGTCGAAGTCAAAGCGACGCCCGCCACGGATCGACCCGAGGATTTCCCGTGCCGGGTTGACTGGGTAGACACGCAGCCCGAAAAGCGAATCCTCAATGCCGCCCCACCACGTCTCGAGGTTGGCGAACCAGTTGCCCGCGCGGCGGCCGATGACACGAAGCGCGGGCGCATCGGCGCCGAAGACGGGCCGGCCGAGAATCATAGCCTGTGGGTGAGCCTGCGAGTTTTTCATGAACCGCGGCAGGTCTGCTGCTTCGTGTTGTCCGTCGGCGTCGAAAACCGCGGCGTGGGTCCAGCCGCGATTTGCGGCAAATTCCAGACCGGTCAGGACGGCAGCGCCCTTGCCCCGGTTGGCGGGGTGGGAAAGAATGTGGAGATCATTTCGCCGGGAGGCCAAGAGGTGAATCGCCTCGTCGCTACCGTCTGTTGATCCATCGACGACAACCAGGACTGGCTGCCAGGCGTCGAGCACCTGCTGCACGGTACGCTCAAGCAGCGGGCCCGAGTTGTAGGTGGGGATAATGACCCCGCGGTGGGGATCCGGGATCATGCTGCCCGCACCCCGGCTCCTTCCCCGCGTCCCAAGGCGGTGCGGAAGAATTCCTCGACCTCGGCGGAGTTGGCGCGCGGATCCTCATCGGGTGAAGGGTGGAACACCCGGGAAGCAGTGATGCGGTAACGAATGGGGCACCGGGCGGGCCGGAAGAAGCGGAAGTCTCGGCCGAAATAGTCCGAGTCGCACTCGATGAGCACTGTCCGGACAGGCGCCCCCGCGCGGGCGGCTGCGAGAGCGAATCCATGGCGGAACGGACCGACGGGGTGGCTGGAGGTACGGGTGCCCTCGGGGAAGATGAGGACATTGCGTCCGGCGGAAAGCCGGTCTCGGGTTTCGCGGACCATGGAGAGCGGGGTGTCGTTGCGGATGAAGTCGCAGAGCCGGGCGGCGCCGGACATGACCGGATCGGCCAGCAACCGGGAATTCATCACGCAGTCGAGGCCGGGAAGACGCGTGTAAAGCAGAACGGCGTCGAGAATGGAGGGATGGTTCGGAGCGATAACCGAACCTCGCCACGAGTGGGCGTCTTCAAAGCCAAAAAAGTTCACCTCGATGATGCCCCACCGCACCAGCAGGTCGAGGTAGCTTTCAAAGCGCCCATGGAGCGCGAGGCGTGCCTCCGCAGGGTCGATGTCATGCGAGAAGGCGGACTGCAGGCTCAAACGCAGTCCGGACGCGATGAAAATGAGATGGGCTGCCGTTTGGCGCCAGCGTGGCACTGGGCGCTGCCGGCCAAACGCATTCTTCCCTGAGGGGACCGTATTTTCCAACTGGATCGTCGGTGGCGTCATTTGCAAGATGCGGTGCGTCAAAAAGCTAACGGGCCCGGGCGCGTTTTACCATGATTGTCATCGACTTTGGCTGGAGGCGGGTGCGTTGAAGCAGTGCTCCTTCGACGTGGTCGTGGCTGGAGGCGGTCCTGCCGGGGTATGTGCCGCGGTCTCGGCTGCCCGGAGCGGCGCGCGCGTTTTGCTGGTTGAGCGTGAGGCTGGTCTGGGGGGAAACGTGAGGGCGGCCCACGTACACAGCATCTGCGGCCTTTACCGGATCGCGGCAGGGCCGCTCCCCGAACCCTTGCACGGCGGGCTGGCGATGGAATTCGCACGGCGACTTCTGTCGTCCGGCGGCGCTTGCGGGCCCAAGCGTTTCGGTCGTTTGGACATTCTCCTGCATGAACCGGAGGCATTTGCGGCCTTGTGCGACCAATGGGTTGCCGAGGAACCATTCGTCGAAGTGATGTCAGGAGCGCGTGTGGTCGGAGGAGAGGTGGATGCTCGACGGCTGCAGTCGTTGCAAGTTGAGTCGGCTGCTGGAAGCCTTTTGGTCGAGACAGGAGCGGTGGTCGAAGCAACGGGCGACGGAAACCTTGCGACGTCGGCGCGTTTGTCGTGCGCTTGTACAGGTGCTGCGGAGTTGCAACGGCCGGCCTACATTTTCGGCCTTTCTCCCGTGGCGACTGAGGCCTTGGATCCATCCGCACGGCTGGCTTTGTCCGCCCAACTGGTCGCCGCGGTACGGGACGGGAGGCTCGGGAGGGAAGCTCTCGGGGTTGTGGTGCGACCGACGTGCCGCCAAGACTTGGTCCGGGTGACCTTGGATCTCGAGGCGGGAGGGGCGGGTTATGATCCGCTGGACGACCGGCAAATTGGACGGTTGACGCTGTCCGCGCTGGATTTCGCCCGCATTTTGACGGGCTTCTTGCGCGGGGAAGCGCCGGGCTACGAACGAGCCGAACTTTGTTCTCCGCCCGCGCGCATCGGGGTCCGGGAGAGTCGCCGGGTCACCGGGCGCTGCCTCATGACGGCGGAGGATGTACTCGGCGGAGCTGTTCCGGAGGACACGGTGTGTTTTTCCTCCTGGCCCTTGGAATGGCATGAGGTGGGGGCGGCCACACGTTTGGTCTATCCCGATAACGGGGCGCCCTGCGGGGTGCCTTTGCGCGCGCTGCAGGCGCGGGATGTCGACAATGTTTTCCTCGCAGGTCGTTGTCTTTCTGCCACGCATGAAGCGCAAGCGGCTTTGCGGGTCATCGCAACAAGCATGGCAACCGGGCAGGCAGCGGGGCTGGCTGCGGCCAGCACCGCAATGGGTGTACGGATCGATACAGCCGCGATTCGGGAGGCGTGCGTCCGATGAGCGAGTCAGCCGGCACAATTGCCGAAGCAATCGGTGGTGGGCGTTGGCTGCGCGGTTACGTGCGCGGAAAACTCGGGTGCGACCCGGTCTTCGAAGCGGGCCGTGCCGTGGTGGAGAGAGTCGGTGGTCCGGTGACGGATCTCGGTTGCGGTCTGGGTTTGTTCGGCTTGTGGCTCCGTCAGCACGGGTGCAAGGCCTCGTATCGTGGCTGTGACTTGGCGGATTGGAAGATTGCTTCGGGATGTCGGGCAGCGGAGCGCCTTGGTTATACGGATTTCCGGTTGCAGACAGCGGATCTGGCTGTTTTTCCGGTGGAGGAAGCGCGTGTGGTCTGCGCCTTTGATGTGATCCACTATCTCGACGGCCCGGGGCAAGAGGCGTTGGTTGGGCGCTTGGCTGCAGCGGCGCGCCAAGGCAGTACCATTCTAGTCCGCACAGGCGTGCGGGGGTGCGGTTGGCGCAGCGCAGTGACAGGGTTGGAGGAATGGTGGACGCGCGCCAGCGGCTGGATCCGCGGAGGGCAAATCAACTTTCCGCGTTTGGGTGATCTTCAGCAAAGTTTTATCAGGGCCGGTTGCCGCGTGGACCTGAAGCCGCTGTGGGGTCGCACATTGTTCAGTAGTCACTGGCTGGAAGTCACCGCGGGAGGCGAATTGCCGCTTGCCGGTGCCGCATCCACGGCATAAGGACAGACTTGTGAAATTCCTCCCGCTTCTCGTCGTGGCCGTCCTGCTGGTCGGCTGTAACAGCCCGCAGCGATTCGAAGCCAACCGGACGGCGGCGCATACTTGGTTGTCTTCGCGGGATGGAACGGCGGGTGGCAACCTCACGGGAACCTGGAAGGACGCCACAACGGATGCATGGGGCGACGCGAGTCTCGTGCAACGAGGCAACAAGATCACGGGAACTCTGGGTAACTACGAAGTCGACGGCGTGATGAGCGGTTCGCGGGTGTTTCTCGCGCTGAAAGCGGACGATTGGTATTATTATTCCGTCGAGGCGGTCCACAAAGGGTCCGTTTTGGAGGGTCGGTATTCGCGTGGTGTTCCTGTGCAGTTGACGGAGAGAAAGAGCGAGCCGTTTGTTTTTCGCCGGTCTTCAGGGAGTTAGGCGTTGGTCTTGGCTCGCGTCAAAGCCAAGTGATCGAGGGCAGTGACGAAAACTGCCGCGAAGACCCCGAGAAAAACGGCGCTGGCCAGGATCTTGGACAGTGAAGGCTCGTTCAGGTTGAAGTAAAGCATCTGCCCGATATTGAGCAGAACAAGGCATCGCAGCATCCATTCGACCCGCATTCGGGCAAGAAGCAACGCCCCCAGCGGGGCCATGAACAGGACCACCGGGCAAGCCGTCAGCCAAGTTCGGTATTGGTAGCCGGTCAGCGCCTCCTCAAAAAGACCTCGGTAGGTGAAGCCCAAGACGCTGAGAGCGGCCATGAGGATAATACTGAAGTGAGTGGCGACTTTTTCTTTCATCCGAAAGCGGGTGACGAGGAGCGTGTAAAAAAGAATGTCCGCACCCGTGCCGAAAAGACTCGTGCAGAAGCCGCCGGCAAAAAGAACGGCTGCGGCGGAAAGCTTTCCGCCTTGAGTCGAAAGAAATAGCTCCTCCGTGCCCCGGTGATCGCTGAAGAGGTAGGCGGCGGTGAATGAGGTGATCATGCCGAGAAACAGGGCTTGCAGCAGGTAGACGGGAAGGTCCTGAAAGAACTGCATTCCGGTCACGAACCCGGCGAAGGCCACAGGAACGAACCACAAGAGCGGACGAAACACGCCGATGTTCGCGGCGGGGCGCGTCAGAATGAAGATGCTTGCGCTCGTCATGCCCACGCTCTGGATCATCAGGCTGAAATCGCGAGCTGTCGCGCGGTCCACCTCGAAAAAAATGCTCAGGACGGGAAAAGCCACCGCACCACCGCCCTCGGGGCTGATTCCGGCGACGAAGCCTCCGAGGACCATGACGAAGGGGTAGAACCAATGGGCTTGTAAAAAGGAAAAGTCGATTAGTCGGTTGAAAAGCGTGGCCCAGACAGCGAGAGCGAAAAGGATCCAAAAACGGAAAATCCACACGCGCTTTGACTTCATGGGGTTCGACTGTTCGGTCTGCGGGGCCAGCGCGGGAAAAACGCCGTTGTGGACCGGGCGTAGGATGCATAATCGGGATGACGCCTCGCGAGAAGACGTTCCTCGCAAGAGGCCTTGCCCTTGAGGACAAAGGCAAGGACAACGGCACCCAGTAAGCTGGTCCAGCTTTGGCTCCAGACGCTCCAGCCGAACGAGAAGACAATAAGGCTGAGATAAAGGGGATGCCGCAGGCTGCGGTAAATGCCGTGGGTCACCAGCCGGTTGGCGGCGCGGGGATGGACCCACGGACTGAGGTTGGCGCCGAGGGCCCGGAAGCCGAGGACGGCGGGAATCAGCGAGAATGTCATGATCGCGCCGCCGGCCAACGATATCCAGGCCGGCCCGTCAGGGTTCCCGAGACGCAGGCCCGCCCAAAGTACCACCATCACGATCAACCACTGCGCTGCGGTCCAAGCGTATGCGAGATAGTCGACCGGCTTCATTGGGCAAAGCGCACGACTTGCATAGCGTTCACGCCCGGGGCCAACGGACTAGCAAAAGTCTGCTTTTTTCCGCCACCTGAGGGCGGGGATAAGCGGGATCAAAGATTGGCTGTCGGACGCTAGCGCCGAGAGACAGGGCGGGATCAATCCCCGTCGATGTGCTCTTCGGCGTCTGTGCTGATCCGGTTGCCGAGCGTGGAGAGGTCTTCGCCGAAGCCGCGGGCTGTCTGGCACGAGCAGAGACCGCCGGCGAGGAAAAGGCCGGAGAGAATAAGAAGGACTGTTTTCATCGCCTGCGAACCGTGCCCGAAGCATAGGCGCTTTGTCGAGCCGCTTCCATGCCTCATCGGTACAAGGTCGTCAGACCCCTTTACGACGCCAGGCGTGCGGGTTGAGCGGCTTAGACCCCGCTCGACGGTGTCTCTCGGCGTCTTAACAAGTCGTTCGGGGTTCGAAACCATGGATCGATGACAAAAAGCGAAAGTCGCGCACGCCGAGCTCCTTGACTTTCCCTTGGTCGGGCCGAGGGTGAATCGATGTGAGTATGGTATTCCATACGGCGGAAAGCCCAGAGGGAGGCGAGGGGTGATGAGCCAGCCTGAAATTGGTGTGTTCCGTGACCGGCGAGAAGCGGGTGGAATTCTCGGGCGGGGCCTCTCTCATTACGCGTGTCGTGCGGATGTGTTGGTCTTGGGCTTGCCTCGGGGCGGGGTGCCGGTGGCTGCCGAGGTTGCGCGTGTCCTCGGTGCGCCGCTCGACGTGCTCATCGTGCGCAAACTCGGCGCGCCCGGCCAGGACGAGTTGGCCATCGGCGCGATCGCCGAGGGTGGTGTGCGGGTTCTGAACCGCAGGCTCTTGGCCGATCTCGGTATCGATCAGCGCGCCGTCGACAGGGTGGTTGCACGCGAGGAGGCAGAGTTGCGGCGCCGGGTAAAACTTTATCGCGGGTCACGCCGCCCGCTGCCTGTGGAGAGCCGGACGGTCATTGTGGTGGATGACGGTGTGGCGACGGGCGCGACGATGCGGGCAGGATTGCAGGCGCTGCGCGCGCGGGGTGCAAGTCGTCTCGTCGCGGCGGCGCCCGTCGGAGCTGCGGACTCGGTGGAGGCGCTGCGCAAGGATGCGGATGAAGTTGTGGTGCTGGAGACGCCTGAATGGTTCCGCGCTGTCGGCCAATGGTACGAGGATTTCCGGCCAACCAGCGATGACGAGGTCCGCGCGTGCCTGGTCGCGCAAGGAAACGGGCCATGAGAAAGTCGGTGTCGATTCGTTTGCCAGATGCGTTGCTGCAGGGCGATCTCAGCATTCCGCGCGGGGCCATCGGCACCGTGGCTTTCGCCCACGGGAGCGGCAGCGGGCGGCACAGCCCGCGCAACCGGTTCGTCGCGGAGCAACTGAACGAGGCGGGATTAGCCACGTTGCTCATGGACTTGCTGACCGGGGAGGAGGAGCGCGTCGATGACGTAACAGCCGAGTTTCGGTTCGACATCGACCTGCTCGCGCGGCGTACCGCGCAGATTGTGCGATGGATCGCAGCACAAAGACCTTTGAGCGGTTTGCCTTGCGGACTGTTCGGGTCGAGCACGGGAGCGGCCGCGGCTTTGGTCGCTGCCGCTTCCTTGCCCGGTGGTTCGGTGCGAGCCGTGGTGTCGAGAGGAGGACGGCCGGACTTGGCGGCAGGTACTTTGTCCGGAGTGCCGTGTCCCACACTGCTCATTGTCGGCGGGTTCGACGACATGGTCATCAACCTCAACAAACAGGCGCAGGCGCGCATGCGTTGTCCGACTCGGCTCGAGATTGTTCCCGGGGCCACGCATTTGTTCGAAGAGCCCGGCGCTTTGGAAAAGGTGGCGCGACTGGCTGCCGACTGGTTTGTCCGGCACTTCGCGGAGCAGGTGGTCGGGTGTGTCTGAAGCCTGCGCCTCGGCGTTCTCCGGGTGGTGCTGGCCTGCGGAGGTTGCCGGGGAAGGACTGGGTTTGGTTGTTGGTGTCGCCGGCGGCGTCAGCGGACGGCGGATTGTTCATCTATGTCGCCATCGGCGAGAAGAACGCGACAC